>NZ_JBSYOQ010000058.1:0-15397 GCF_058244645.1 Candidatus Thiodiazotropha sp. AKAK3 | reverse complement strand
CACCCTACATATCAAGTTTCTCTTGGCCATTTGGTGCATATGGCCCGCTTTCTTATCCAGATGCGTGGCGATGATGCGATAGACTAAACCTAACACCTTCATCATCATCGCTGGCTAGCTGCAGAGTACTCTCTTCGAGAGGCAGGAGCAGGAGGTTCGAATCCTCTCACCCCGACCACTAATTTCCCCACATACTGAATAGGATCGAACTATTTGTAGCGGAATAGACCTTTTCAGCAACTGCGACTATCAAACGACCACGATTCATGGTTGGCTATCCAGTTCCCGAGTCTCTTCTTTCTTATGTAACCAGCGATGCGACGCGCCCCGCGTGTTTCTTTTGGCCTGCATCGTGGCATCTTCATAGCTCGGCTGAATGGCACGCCGAACGATGCCAGGGAAGCGGTCCTCCAACCCCGCCATATCGGCGACCAGTTGATCAGTTGCGAACTGGATCGAGATGTGCTTTTCCAGTTCGATGGTGACGAATGGCGGTGCGCTGCCCTGATCTATCGATGCATACAAGCGGTCAAGGTGTTCGCCGAGCGAGTATTCAACCGGGCGACCGTCTATGGCAAGTACCCTGAGTTGCAGTAGGTCCAGGCCGTATTCTGAATAGCTCATCGCCTGGGTACCGGGTTCGATACTGCTGACCATGAAGATTTTTTTACCGGGCGCTGCATCATTCACAAGATCCCAACGCCAGTTACCGGTACTTTCAATCTTCTCGAGCAGCTCGCGGGTTACCTCGGTAATGACCAGACCGCCAAGGTAGCCCCACTCCAAGGGGTAATCAGCACCCTCTGTCGGCAACCAGATTCGTGGTATCTCGGTTGGCTTCATCACCAGGTTAATCGTTGAGTCGACTCCCTGCCGTTTGATATCGAGCTTCAGTTCGGTACCAGGCGGAGCAGTGTTGACGACGAACCACCAGGGCACTTTGCCGATGACCGGATGGTCAATCTCGCCATGCTCAATGGTATGCTCATCGACCGCGGTAACGATATCCCAGCGTTTGATGCCAGCGGCTGAGGCTGGGCTGTCCTCAAGCACATGCGAGACGACCAGCCCAGCCTGTTCTGCGCTGACTTGTAACGCCTTGCGTGAGACTGGGTTCAGGTTGTAGGAAATAACGCCGGTGTTGGTCTTGATAAACTGGCCTTCTTTCGACATCACGGAGACAACCTGTTTAGCAGTACTGAACGGAATCAGCAGACCGATGTTCTCGCCAGCACCGTAGCGTGCGCTAATGCCTATCACCCGACCCTTCGGACTGATTGCCGGTCCACCGCTGTTACCTGGATTAACTGCGGCATCGGTCCTGATCAGGGTGACATGATCAAGTCGCCGCTGGTAGAGATCGTGGCGTGCTTCCCAGCTGGAAATAATCCCTTGGGTGGCAACGAGCTTCTCGCTGTTGCCGAAGCCAAGTACGGCAATCTGGCCGCCGGGGCGGGCCTCGTCCCAGGTCGCCCAGTCGAGCGGACCGATGGGGCCGTTGATCCGTTGAAATCGTTCACGCTCGTTCTCATCCACAAACTCGAGCGTTGCCAAGTCGAACCGAATGCTAGGTTTGGATGCGAGACGCATCGCAAACTTCTCTTTACTGTGCACACCTTCGACCTTAATGGAACGTGCACCCTCTATAACGTGTTGGTTGGTGACAAGCGTACGCTCATCAATAAAGAATCCGGTGCCCATTCGCTGCGTCAGATCGCCTTGGCGGTAGGGCTTAAGGTGCTCTCGGGTCTCGTGAATGACGTACACCCTGACTATGCCCGTAGATGCCTCATCCTTAGCATCTTTCCAGTCAGCGCCATGCACATGGGAAGCCAGGAGAAAAAGAAATGAAAAAAACCAACTTGATAACCGCACGACCTATAACCTCACAACTGCTGTGACAACCGCATTTAACCGGTCGACATCTCAATCTATACCTACAAGCAGGTATTACGCAGCATTTGGGCCATATCTTTACGAACCGTGTTCTCTGCCTCATTTATTCTGCGTGAGGCCTTATAAAATATGCCACCCGCGGAAAACTATTCAGCCAGCCAAGCATCATACGGGAAGAAAATCACTACTTCCTATTGTCCTTCAGAAAATGTAATGCACTAATGTAGTGCGTATACCCAGGTCCAGTAGCAGCTTGCCGTCAACGGCCGCCACTTATAAAAAGGATAAAATATTACACCAAAAAACATGGTCAACCGAAAAAAGTTCCTAACGTATTCTTTCAAGGGATAGGGCTGTAAGGACAAAGGGTGAAGGTATCTATTAAAGGGCTCTGAGCCATATAACGGCTCCCTTAAGTACATGACATGTTCGCGCCGAACAGTAATTTAAGCTTCATTAGACATATTGTTAATCATTTACCCGTAGACTCGATACCCATCACGTCCGGTCTCTTTAACTTCAAACTTGATACTAGGGACGAGTTGGGATGACTGGCCTGTTTTACTGGCTCGAAAGTATGAAGGTTTTTTAGAATGGATGTCTTGTATATTGAATTGTCAGACGGGTTAAAGGTGGGGCAGGCCCCACCATTAACCATCTGTGCTGAAAGTAGACTATTTGATTACCAGGTTAATCAGTTAGCTCTTTGAGAATAGCTCTCTAGTACGTAGATAACCAATCCCCAACAACCCAATACCCATCAAATATAGGACTGATGGTTCTGGTACTGAAGCATTCGGTGCAGTTACTGAGATGGAAGTCAAACTTAGATAATGATCGAAAAAATGACTGCTTCCTGCGTCGTCACTTAACCTAAGGCTGTTCATAATGCCAAAAGGATTATTTGCAACCCACGCAACCAAATCATCATATCCCCCCAGACTCGATTGGTTAATAGTGGGCTCAGTCCATATCGAAATAGTGCCATTATCGGCATAGCCGAAAAAACCCAACTCAGACCACGCCGGAGTTTCGTAATATGGCGATGTAACTGAAGAAGAGTAATCAAATTGACCGTCAAATACGGCATTAGGTGTTTGATTATCGATACTAAGCCCTGTGCCGCTGATCAATTTTGAGGAATAGAGGAATTCGTGACGTATCGTACTGGCAGGATAGCTGACTGAATAACCGTAATTTAGAAATGAGCCATCCGGCTGTACTCCACTGGAAACGCTATCATCCACAAAAAAAACGTAGGACACGGGGTCACCAAGCGAAACCCCCATTAAATTACTGTAAGTACTGCTGTTCGTCTGATTATGAGAAGTCTGACTCGCAACCCCTTCAAACGTATAGTACAAGGGGATAGCATCTGCTGTCGTGATACTCGCCAGAAATGAAACTGAGATGATTAAGGAAAGATGGTGTAGTTTCATCATTGTGGTTACTCCTTGTTCACTTATCTCGACTACTCCGTAAATAGAAGGAAAGCAATTCCTAAGCCACAATAAAAAAACCGAGCGTTTCAATGAGATAGTGTTTAACTCGTTTGAGTAGTGTAAATTTTACCGACAACTATCCCTACAAATGAAGCCTGTTCACGAACGAGATATCAACTTTTTAATATCTTCTCTAACCAACATCACAACTAAATCTTAATGCCCAACTACGGAATCTAGATTCAACACACTGAACAAGTCTGAGTATCTCAACTGGATCATATTCTAACTAAGTTTAATTAAGTGCAAAGTCTGTAGATAGCAACACTAGGATTACTGCTTATACCCCACTACAAAATTTAACTATAAGGTTAAAATAACGGATAACGATGATATCCAGTGCGCCGAACCAATAACGAGTGAAAAATGATATTAAATGTTTGAGGATGGGTGTCTTATTTATTCGTATTTCGTGTCTAATACTGAGAAATTCTCAAAATGTACCTGCGCGGTTTCAAGTAATAACTGCAATTAAATTACGCAGTAAGGAAATCCTCTCGCTGCCCCATAAATAATTCATTCGATGATCGATTGTCTCTTGTATTTTATATCTCTTGGCCATAACTATGGCCAAGAGATATGCTATTTAACAATACTCATTACCAGCCAGGAGACCCTGGATATTGGTAGGCGCCCCCAATAGAAGACCCAGGATATTGGTAAGCACCCCCAGTAGAAGACCCAGGATATTGGTAGGCGCCCCCAGTAGAAGGCCCAGGATATTGGTAAGCGCCGCCAGTAGAAGACCCAGGATATTGGTAGGCGCCCCCAGTAGAAGACCCAGGATATTGGTAGGCGCCCCCAATAGGTGACCCAATAACTGAACTAAGTAACCCAGAGCCAGTTATATTGATCAATTCATCAGTAGTTAATTTGCGCATATTTTACTCCATTAAATTTGCGTTTCATTTAATAACACTGTTATAACATGTGAAACTTTCATCACCATGAAAATACGAAATCACAAACAATGAAGGTTCCACAGTATCCATTCTAATAAAGCGGACAAAGAATCGTTGCACGTTTGTATTTGATAAGCAATCAACTAATTTAACGGTGGACCTCATTTCATAAAAAATGTGTGGATCTGCACAAAAAATCCTCGAATATAAAAGAACAGTTAACGAATATATTTACTGTATAAGGTATTAGCGGTAATGCGCCGATCTACGAAAAAACATTACAAGGAAAGTGTATGGGGAAGATTTCCAAGTAATAGCTGTTGTGATGTCAATGCCGGCATTGAGGACACCCAACATTTGAAAATAACGCAATAATAATATCAAGGAGAGTCGTTGTTTTTGGCAGGATAATATTTGCTCCTTATTCGGGACAACTACATCTAGATCGATTAATTAGAAGAAGATACTCGACAAACCTCCTGGGTTAGACGATGGCGGTCATAACTTTATTCCAACACAAACAATTTGATGCTTGGTGGGCATTGTTTATTTTAAATGATGTATGTCCTGATTGCTTATTGCTTTATTCGAAAGAATGAAGAATTCTAAGAATGGGGATCTTGTTTATTCTTAGTTAATTACCCCTTTATTGTATTCGATAACTGATATCATATAACCGAAAAACTGTCGGTACTTTTTACAGTTAATATCCAGTAACCACCTAACATATTGATAAATCAACCAGGCCCACTTTTTGCTACAAAAGAGGTGGCAATTTAGCCTCTTTAAACAAACCACGTTCAATGACAGGGAGTTAACTTATGGGATTCACCAAGGGATTGATATTAATCTGTTCAATTACACTATCAGGTAACCTTTTTGCACAACAACTCTATCAGTTTTGCGGCAAAGTCAAAGACACTCATATGGGAGTCAATCCATCCTACCCGGTTGCCAATGAAGACATCTTTGGGGATATCGGCATATTTCCCGGCACAAAAATGTGCTACACGATATTGATCGATCAATCACGCGAAGGATTTCTGATCTCTCATGAAGGGGAAACAATAAATAAACCCACAAGCTTCTATATTGAATTACAAAACACCCTGCTCGCCTCGAAAGCCAATCCTGACCTATGGACAGCTATTTCAGAATTTTATACTGGCTACAACATATCTACTGAAGGAGGCGGTCAACTTGTCCTGGGAAATAATAATCACGGCCTTTCCTGCAGGAATGAACAACAACTGGCATTCAACGAATGGCAGGTTGGGACAAAAATAACCTGCCTGGAAAACATTTCGTATAACCAGGATGCGGTTCCCACCATTGTCTATAACTTCAAGCTAAGCGCTATTGTAGAAACCAAGTCACTACAAAGACCTGCTTATGGGTTTCGTATGATCTCTGATTTAATGGAGTTTAGTGCTGATACTTTTTCTAAGAGATAGATGAGTATGAGACCTAATCTTTGACTTGCCACAACCAACTAGCATTGGAGCTGTCATGCAGCTCCAATGTATTCACTATTAATCATCACGACATTAAATGATGTCTCTCCTGATTGCCTTTATTGCTTTCAGTTAGAAGACGTACTCGATGACCATGACTGAGTGCGCGCCTGACGCATTAACATCATCCCCAACATTTCAGTAGCGCTCGCCTGGTTGGTAAGAACTACGATTCCTGTGCCAGCCTTTTTGTCTATGGCCAGATAGGAGGCATAACCTCCTACCATTCCGTTATGCCAAACCACTGAGTGGTTGCCGACGAAGCGGTCGATATATGATGGTTGTATCCATCCGGTGCCGGTATCCCCTTTGAACTGGCGCTTGTTCATCTTCAGCAAGAGTTGTGAGGCCAACCCACTCTCCGCGAGACTGGCTTGAATGAACGTTGTCAAATCTTCTGTGGTGGAACTGTAGGCACCAGCTCCGCCAAGCGCCGCAAAGGTCCACGCTCGTGTTGGTAAGCCCTTTGCGTTATACCCCTGTGCGAGTGTTGCCCTGAGCTCTGGCGAGAGAGTAATAGCGGTGTGGTGCATGCCAAGAGGAAGCAGGACCTTTTCCCTGACCATGGACTCATAATCATCACCCGTAACCACTTCGAGAACATGTGCCAGCAGCCCCATACCGTAATTGGAATACACGAACCGACCCGCTTTTCTTTTTCCCTCGGCGGTTTTCAGGTAGTCGAAAATGTACCGGGGACCCAGGTAGCTGTAGGGGTCAAGCATCAGGTTTTTGTCATCGCCCTCCGCCTCTTTAATTTTATCGCTAAGTGATCGAGGTACACGAGGAAACCCTGAGGTATGAGTGACAAGCTGTCGTAGCGTCACACTCCTAACGGATGGTGACAGTGCCATCGACTTACCTAAGAGTTCTCCTAGTGTGGCGTCCATCGACACAATACCTTCATCGCAGAGCCTCTGGAGTAGCAGCGCGGTCAGTATCTTACTGACTGACCCTATCTGAAACGCCGTCTCGGCATCTGGCCTTTGCGAGCTCTCCTTGTTAATGACTCCATAGCCTTTAATAAACGTTCTGCCATCCTTGTACACGCCAACAACTATTCCAGGAAACAACCCGCCCTTCATACTCTTTTTGACTTCAGCATCAATCGCTGCCTCAAGATTCTTCTTGTCAGGCGTATTGACCATACGATATTTCAGGTAAGCGATACCAGTAATCACAAGACCTAGAAGCGCGGCAATGATGAGAATGGCAATTTTCATAACGGCAACATAGTCTTCTAACGACCCAGATCACAGGAGAGCGACCGACGGGAGCTAATCCTGTGCAGCTGATTGGTAAGTGCTTTTCTATTGCAGGAACTCATTCTTTGCTTTGACAATTCCTTGTAGGTTCTTAAGTTTTCGTGGATAGTTTGATGCCCACATAATTTCTGAACCATCATCTAGTGTACCTCGTCATAGATTCTATACCATTCAGCGAGTCTGGTAGGGGTTAGCCGCGCCCCGAAGGAAGTGCCCTTGGGGTGCAGGCAATGGTTGTTCCCTTGTCAAGAGCCGCAACACTGAGCAAGGGCAGGCTTGAAACCTCTAACACTATGATTTTTATAAGACAGGCCGAAGTGTGCCTGCCTGCAGACTGCGTTATCAAAACTTGCTGTAAAAGTGCTACAGCGGCGTTTTGATGCCTTGCCGCAGGCAGGCACACTTCGGCTGAAGACGACATACTTAGTCGCCGGGTTAATAGTCATAACCCTGAATAACCGAGTGTATAAGTATGTATATTTCAAGATACCAATTGATGTCTATACTATAAATATGTAGTTCACTTTCGCTCGGAAGCCGGGAATAACAGTGTGCTCCTCAGGGCTATGGTAGCAGACCGGGAATACCCAGAATGGGTAGGGCTGCGCTTCGAGATATAAAAAAACCGGATCCGGTATCCCATTGTAGGACCAGGTAAAGATCTTCTTACCCTTCGTATGAATGGATGTACAACCTCCTGCTAACGCAGGGGTGTTGTGGTCACTTTATTGCAACTGACTCCGTAGTAGGCCGGCGGGTTTGTTCGACATACGGTTCATCGCCCCTGCCCACGAAACATGAACTTAAGAGGGGCGCAACCAGCATCTATACAGAGGAACTTAGCATTGATTCTGTAGGCGGTAATTTGCAGGGGGTTTTTGATGCATCATATAAAGATTAGAAACGTAAATTCAAAACCTTGGGCTATTTTAGGGTTTGTTACGATAGTGTGCATGCTTTGCCAGCCAATGCAGGGTTATGCTGACGAGCTTTCAGAGCTGCGTCAAGCGATTGAGCAGATGGAAGAAAAGCTAGAAAAACTTGAGGCAGAAAAAGCGCAGGAAAAGTTGCAGGACGAACCAAAGCAAAAAGCAGATGACTTTAAGGGCTTTGAGTTTCACGCATACTCCCGTGCAGGTTTCGGCTGGAATAAGGATGGCGGCACCGGCAACCAGTTTCGTTGGAACTATGATGCCAGTGGCTTGGATGAGCATTACTGGCGGCTAGGTAATGAACCCCATGATGCCTATACAGCTTTATCCTTCATTAAGAACATTGAAACTGATGATCAGTCGTTCGCTAAATTTGTAGCTACTTTGGTCGTAGCGCCAAAAGCTGAAGACAATTTTGAGCAGACCGACGTGGTTGTGCGCCAGCTCTATTCTGAGTTGGGCAATTACAGTTGGGCGCCGGGTGTAACCTTCTGGGCCGGACAAAAATGGTATCGCCACCCAGGCGACCAGCACATCACGGATTGGCAGTTCCTGGACATAGCTGGCTATGGAGGGGGCGTGGGCGATATCCCGCTAGGAGAATCCGCCAAGTTCAGCATTGCCGCCCTTGGGTTCATCGATGAAAATGAGTATGAAACAGTATTGGGCGGGACGACCGAGATAACTGACAATGGCGAACCGGCGAGCTATGTAGTTGACTTCCGCATTGAGGAGATTCCCTTCGCCGTGGGCAATATGTTGATACAGTTCGCTCCCACCTGGACAACCGGTGGAGAGTTTTCTGAGCCCATATTAGCTGACGATGGCAGTCAAATCACCGAGCTGGATTCCGAGTCCGGCTGGATGACCGCCATCTATCTGAACTTTGATGACTTTTTCGGCATCATGGAAGGTGGATCCGGGCGGATCATCGGTCGCTACGGCAGAGGTTATGGCTCCACCCTGTTCAACAACCGTTATATGCAGCCCAATCCCTTTGCGACCTCCATCGACTGGGGAGAGAGCAGTCGATGGAGCTTCATGCTTGATGGTGTAATGGAAATCAGCCCCAGATTCCAAATTATGCCAGTGATTGCATACCAAGCATTCGACAACGGCTTGGATCAAAATAACGCGATCACAAAGATACTCTACGGTGGCCGGGCAAAGTACAGCATAAACAAAAATATCGCCTTACAGTTGGAAGCGGGGGCAGTTTACCTGGATAGTGAACCCACCACGACCGCCGACGGCCACTTGGAGGATACTCTATATAAAGTTACCTTCGCGCCTACCATTCAGCCCAAGTTAGGGTTTTGGGTACGACCCGAGATTCGATTCTATGTTACCTATGCCTGGTGGGGAGATACGCAGAGCAATGCATTTCTCGACGATCCTGCGGGCATTGATTCGGACGATACCTCCGGTTTGACCTATGGCATGCAGATGGAGGTTTGGTTTTAGGCTATGACAGGAGATGAACCATGTTAGCCCGAACTCAAGACACTTTGATTGCTGCAGTGTTCGGTTTACTTTTGGGTGCGTGTCTGCCTACGGCCTGCTGGATTCCGAGCGTATCAGCTGCACCGCCAACATCACTAACAAAAAGCACACTGGATACGGCTCAAGTCGGCCAACGAAAAATTATCAGTGTCTGGACTCACATGTTACCAGGTGGAATAGAAGGCGATGTGTTTACAAAGACTGTCAGTGCATACGAACAGGCACAGGATGAATATACAATAGAAGTCGTACCGATAGCCCCTGAAACCTACGCTGATCGGATAATCGGCAGCGCTCAGTCCGGTAGCCTCCCCTGCGTCTTGGAGTTTGACGGCCCATACCTCTACAATTTTGTTTGGTCAGGCTACCTGCAACCGATTGACCGCTTTGTTTCTTCGCAACTGAAAGCGGATTTGTTGCCCTCTATTCTCGCCCAGGCAACTTACAACGGACAGCTCTACAGTGTGGGACAGTTTGATACCGGAATGATGATCTACGGTAATCGACGTTATCTGCAGGCGGCAGGAGTCCGCATAGCGACCTTTGACGAACCCTGGAGCCTGGCCGAATTCGAAGAGGCGCTGGAAAGACTGACCGCTCTGCCTGAAGTGGCGCACGCGATTGATATGAAAGTCAATTACGGTCGAAGCGAGTTTTATAGCTACGGCTTTGCCCCAATCCTGCAATCCTTCGGGGGTGACTTGATAGATCGCAGCACCTACCAGCAAGCCGGCGGCGTGTTGGACGGGCCCCGGTCGGTTGAGGCCATGCAACATTTTCAAAGTTGGTTTGATAAAGGTTGGGCCGGTAAATCCACAGCCACGGATAATGATTTTTACGGCACAAAAAAAGCGGCCCTCGCCTGGGTGGGAGCATGGATGTATAAACCGCACGCCGAGGGTTTAGGGGAGGACCTGGTAGTGATGCCGCTGCCCGATTTTGGCGCCGGCCCCAAAGCCACCATGGGGAACTGGGCTTGGAGTATAAGTAGCAACTGTCAAGATCCCTCTGGCGCCTGGAGGTTTATCGAGTTCCTGCTCTCCCCTGAGGAGATGCTACGTATGACTGACGAAAGCGGTGGTGCACCTTCCCGGAGATCAGTTCTGGCAGAGTCGGAGCTGTATAGTGAGTCGGGCCCTCTACACCTGATTTGGCAGCAGCTTGACAGTGACCGGATCGTTCCCCGCCCGATTACCCCGGCGTATGCCACCATCTCCAGGGTTTTTGCCGAAGCCGTGGAAAATATTATTAACGGCGCAGACGTTAAAACTGAGCTAACCCAAGCTGCACAGGAAATCGATCGGGATATCAAGGCCCATCAGGGTTATCCGATTAACTGATGAAACTATTGCTCATTACCTCTAAATGATCCCTTACCGCTACCACAGCTTTTGTCGTGGTTACCGGGCTGAATATGGTGTATGGGATCTATCTGATCAAACAGCCAGGTGATCGGGAGGCCTTTTGTTTATGAATGGAGACAATCCATGCTAAGCCAAACTCAAGACACTTTGATTCATGCCATGCTCGCTCTTTTTTTTGGTCTGTGGCTCCTAACGGCCAGCTGGATTCCCACCGCGTCCGCCGCACCACCAACGTCGCTGTCGGCAAGCACGTCGGTTTCAGGTCAAACCGGCCAACGAAAAATTATCAGTGTCTGGACTCACATGTTACCTGATGGTGTGGAAGGCGATGTGTTTACAAAGACAGTGAGAGCATTCGAGCAGGCGCAAGATGAATATGCAATAGAAGAGGTAGTGCCGTTTGCACCTGAAACCTATGCTGACCGGGTTATTGGCAGCGCTCAGTCGGGTAGTTTACCCTGCATCTTGGAATTTGATCTTGGACATGTCTACAACTTTGCCTGGTCAGGCTACTTGCAACCGATTGACCGCTTTGTTTCAGCGGAACTGAAAGCCGATTTTTTACCCTCGATCATCGCCCAGGGAACCTTCAACGGACAACTCTACAGCCTGGGGCAGTTTGACTCCGGCATGGTGGTCTACGGTAATCGCCGTTATCTGCGAGCGGCAGGCATCAGGATTGCGACCTTTGAAAACCCCTGGAACCTCGCCGAATTTGAACAAGCCTTGGAAAAACTAACCGCACTACCTGAGATAAAGCATGCGATCGATATGAAAGTCAATTATGGTCGTAGCGAGTTTTATACCTACGGCTTTGCCCCAATCCTGCAATCCTTCGGGGGTGACTTGATAGATCGCAGCACCTACCAGCAAGCCCGTGGCGTGTTGGACGGGCCCCGGTCGGTTGAGGCCATGCAACATTTTCAAAGTTGGTTTGATAAAGGTTGGGCTGGTAAATCCACCACCACGGATGATGACTTTTACGGAACAAAAAAAGCGGCGCTCGCCTGGGTGGGCCATTGGATGTACAAACCCCATGTCAAGGGATTGGGAGAAGACCTGGTTGTAATGCCACTGCCTGATTTTGGTTATGGATCCAAGGCTGGGATGGGTTCCTGGAGTTGGGGTATAACCAGTAACTGCCAGGATCCAATTGGCGCCTGGGCTTTTATCGAGTACTTGCTCTCCCCGGAAGAGATATTGCGAATGACCAGCAACAACGGAGCAGTACCGGCCCGAAAGTCAGCCCTGGTGCGCTCAAAGCTGTATAGTGAAACAGGCCCCTTGAACTTGTTGGTACAACAGCTTGAAAGCGACCGGACCATTCCCAGTCCCAATACCCCGGCGTATACTGTTATCTCCAAGGCTTTTGCCAAGGCCGTGGACAATATAATCAACGGCGCGGATATCAAAACAGAACTAAGCCGTGCTGCACAGGCAATTGATCAAGATATCAAGGCTCACCAGGGCTATCACTATTAAGTAATAGCTGGAAAAGTCACCGGCTGGCTGTATGAAAATACTGAGCATCAAATCTAAATTACTTCTTACCTTTATTGCGGTTCTCGTCATAATAACCGTAATAAATATAGGGTTGGCAACCTATCTGACCAATCAACAGGGTGAACGCGAGGCCTTTGTCAGCCTAACCCGACAACTCCTCTTATTACAAAACGAGCTTAAAGAAACGATCATTGATCTTAAAACAATAGCTGAAAAAAATGTTGCAGGCTCCCACAACTTGAGTGACTTGGCCACCCTATATGCCAAGACACAACATTTAATCACCTACCCTGAACAGGCAGCGAAGCATGAACGGGGGCTGTTATTCAACAAGGTCATTTCACTGAACCGGCTCAAGGTCATCCTGCAAACAGCCGATTTCTCCAGTGCTGCTGTTTATATAGACAATATGCTGAGTCACTATCTGACAACCAGTGAAGCCGGCATGAGCACAATCCGAGCTGGTGAAAGGCCGTTGTTAAATACAACCCAAAATCAAGCCGGGGAGCTAGGGTTCAAAAATTGGCCGAATTGGTCAGAGGGCGCTCCTCCTCCATTAATCTCTTCCGATATCACCATGGTAAATCAACCCACCATCAGCTTTGAATTCAGCTCAAATCAGATGGTGGCTTTACAAATCATTGTTCCAGTGCAGGCTATTACACGAACGGTCATGAGAGAGAATATAACCTTAGGTTCTCCAGAAGGGCTTTTGGTAGACGATCCAGCCATTGCTACACAAAAAACACTGAGCAGAATAACTCCCAGCCAAAACAAACCGGTTATTATCGGAGCCTTTATGTTCAGGAAAGTTTTTGACCAAACCTTTCTGCAAGACATTGCTGAAAAAACCGGTTTGCTTCCAGCCCTGTACTCCCCCGATGGCGTGCACCAAATTCAAATAGTCGATATGAAAATGAACCCGGAGGGCCTGGCCAAATGGGCGCTGGATAACCAGCCGGCAATTGACCGACAGATACTGCAACGCACCCTAGAGGTTGATCAAGAGTCTTATTATCAAACCCTGGCGTTGTGGCGATATGAGGAAAAGCCCCGGCTGATTATCAGCTTTGCTCAGTCAACAGCAAGTACATTACAAAAAGTAAATGAAACAGTTACCGCGCAGGTTGGTATCGCCGGAGTTGTATTGCTGGTAGGTGGAATTCTGGGATATCTTCTTTTTGACCGGCTGGTAAAACCGATACGGGCACTCACCGCGGCGGTTTCAAGTATAGGTCAGAACATTCAGCGGGGAAAACAGGGGCAACCGGTGGCGTTGACCTCTTCAGATAAGTTGGTGGAGATCAATCTCAACGCTAGTGATGAAGTGGGACAACTGGCGACAGCATTTAACACAATGAGTCGACAACTCCGTCAATCCTTTGAAACGCTGGAACAGCGAGTGGTGGAACGAACCGAGGAACTACAGCTTGCCAAGGAACAAGCTGAAGCAGCCAATAAGGCGAAAAGTGTTTTTCTGGCCAACATGAGCCATGAACTACGTACACCCCTGAATGCAGTGCTTGGTTTTTCCGAGATGATGAAGAATTCTCCGGATGTCACGGCCAACCAGATTGAGAACCTGAACATCATTACCCGTAGTGGCAAACATCTACTGAACCTAATCAACAACGTGCTCGATATCTCCAAGATCGAATCTGGCCGGGTGGAGCTGGAAGAGTCGCATATCGCTCTGTACCAATTGCTGGAAGAGATAAAATCATTGATGTATGTACGATCCAATGAGAAAGGATTGGATCTCACTCTGGAACAATCCCCTGATCTACCCGGGTACATCGTTGCTGATGCCGGTAAATTGCGGCAGGTACTGATAAACCTGGTCGGAAACGCCATAAAGTTCACGCAAAGCGGTACCATTGCCATACGTGCCATGGTTGTGGAAAAGCAAGACTCAGAGCCGACATGGGTACGCTTCGAGATCGAGGATACCGGCCCCGGTATGCGGGAGGAAGACAGGGAACGAATCTTTATTCCTTTTGAACAACTTGAGGAGCGAACGACCTCGGAGGCAGGGACAGGACTTGGACTCGCCATCTCTAAGCAATTTGTCGAGCTAATGGGTGGAACGATCGGTGTCAGTAGCGAAAGGGGAAGTGGCTCGATCTTTCACTTTGAGATTCCGATGGAGGTCATCCCTGCTGAAACCAGTCTCGTTGAACCGGGGCAGGGCCGGATCATTGGTTTGGCCGAAGGGCAACCGAGTCAGCGTCTGCTCATTGTTGAGGATCAACTAGAGAACCGCCTGCTCCTACACAAGCTGTTCGCGCCTCTCGGTTTCGATTTACGGGAAGCTGTCAATGGAGAGGAGGCGATCGATCAGTTTACCCAGTGGCATCCCCACCTGGTCTTTATGGATATACGCATGCCTGTCATGGATGGGCTTGAGGCAACCCGTCGGATAAAGACATCCGATGCAGGCGCACAAACCAAGATCATCGCCCTCACAGCCCATGTCCTGGAAGAGGAGCGGCGCGAAATCATGGCGGCGGGTTGTGATGATTTTTTACGCAAACCCTTTACAGAAGCAGAGTTATTTAATGCCTTGACTAAACACCTTGGCACACGATTTGTCTACGATAAAGAGAGTCTGCCAGCCAAGGATGCCGCGCCTTTGCTCACCGCAACCGACCTGGCAAAGTTGCCCATCGAAATACTCGATGAATTAATGCAAGCGACTATCAGGCTAGATACCATTGCGGTGAACCAAGTGATAGAAGCCATTCGAACCCATAGCGCAGCAACAGCGGAAGCTCTGGCCACGACAGCCAAGGAGTTACGTCTGGATATTATTTTACGATTAACCGAGTCAGCTCTGAATAAGATAAATCATGAGGAGTAAAATAGAATTACACCCTCAGCAAACCTGCTTTAAGAGTCTCTACAAGACACCCATTGCTAAATTGGTTGATGATTCTTAAAGATAGTCAGATGTGATTGATTTTGGCAAATTGTATATGGGTGTCCGGTTAGGTGTCGGTCATATGTAACTCGTAAG
>NZ_JBSYOQ010000055.1:0-16772 GCF_058244645.1 Candidatus Thiodiazotropha sp. AKAK3 | reverse complement strand
GAATCGGGTTGAGATCTACATAGGCCATACAGGCTGCGAGGGCCTTCTCATCTAACAGCGCCTGGGATTTATAGCGCCCCTCCCAGAAGCGACCCGTACAGCCATCATCTTTATTGGCCTTACGGGCAATCGGCTCATTAAGACAGCGCATAAACCAGCTGATGTCGTGAAGCCTTGTGCGCCATTTAGTCAGCAATTCAGAAACCGTATCGCGTTCTACAAGAGTTATAGTCTCCTTGCCCAGATAGCGTTGTACAACCACGGGTAGTGAAAAGAGCCTACCCCAACGTCCAATCACTTCATGATCATCCCACTCTACAGCAAGTTGGCTATCGACATGGAGAATAACGTGATAGTGATTGTGGAGTACAGCATATGAACAGATATCAATTGCAAAAATATCAACAAGTTGTTTCATGCGATCGACGATCCACTGGCGTCGATGTTCATAGCTTTCACCGGTATGGGAATCCACACCGCAAAGAAAAGCGCGGCGAACACATCGGGAGACGCAGTAGTAGTAAGGGGTTTCTTCCAGAAGCACCAGGGCTTTCCTTGGCTTGGGCATCGTATCACTCCTTGATAGCTGATGAAGATTAAAAGAATGCCAGACTGGATTATATTTGGCAAGATATCGATGGGTGTCCGGTTTGGTTCTCCGGTTTGGTTAAGGACGACAAGTCTCGTTTATATTAAATAAGAGTGACAAACCAAGTTACACTGACTGGATGAAGCAACGTGTTGATAGTGAAGAAGGCAAACAGATATATAGTCACCGAATGTCGACTGTAGAGCCGGTCTTCGTTAATATCGGAACAAATAAGGGACTCAAACGATTCAGCCTAAGGGGCAAACGTAAAGTCCAGGGTCAATGGCAACTCTATTGTATAGTCCATAATATCGAAAAGATTATGAATTACGGAAAGATAGCAGCGTAAAGAGGCCAATCAGTAATAAATAGCTTCGTTTTTCGAAGTAGTTTAGATATTAAAGGATACATAAAGTATGTTGAACATTAATAATACTGAAGAAAGTCGCACTGCGACTTTTTTGTGTTTTTCTTCAGCCTCGTTATGTGAGAAAGGATCGATAAATGAAGGATCAAGAAAAATCCAAAAAAATGCTACCGAGAGCAGAAGTGCTACTTATTGTACTTAGCTTCGCGCTTATTGGTGGTTTTATTGGTGTGTTAGTGCGGCTTTTCTATGGCTCGATAACTATTCTCCCAATTTCTGCCTTAATAATTGATATTGGTCCAGCAATACTTATTGGAGCCATTGTCGGTGGGATATTAGCCTATAAATTTCCGCGTGTGGCGTCCGTAGTAGCTTGCTCGTTACCAGTAGGTTGCGAAGTAAGTTGAAGGTGAGTTACCACATAACAAGCAAAGCAGCCGACGCTGTAAAGTACGCGGCTGCTTTGAACGTTAGGTTTTCAAAATGAAAAGGAAAATTCTTACATTTATCACAGCTCTATTTGGTGTTTCTGGATTGGTAGTAGCTGCAGTTCCATTTATAGCATCGTTGAATGTTAGTGAGCGAGCGTTAGCAAATCGACCGCATATTCCTATCGACCACATTGGAGAAGGTGAATCTGAGATAATTACCTCCGAAGGAGCTACCTATTCGATGACATTTATGGTGTATCGATCTTTGAAGGGAAATGTGCGTGTTTGGAAAATCCCGGTTTATAAAGGAAAAGTAATCCTACCAGACATTCATTGGGGAAGGTGGGCAATGTTATGTGATGAATTCACACTAGATAAGGTGAAAAATGTTTTTAGATGCCTAGATGAGCATTTACAACAATATAGTTGGGTTACAGATGAGATGCTGTGGGATGTAGATGGAAAGAATTTAGGTAAATTCACTGAAGATATGATTCTAGCAAAAGGAGTTCACTATTCTAAATACTTCGTAGTTGGTGTAGCCCCAAAATGAAACCTACCCAGCAGCGCAAGACGGACTTCGGTGCTGGCGCGCCTCTGCTGGTTCGCTGAACGTTATATGCCAGTAAATAGCAGATCTATAGCCGAAATTATTTCTACCCTAAATGCTTCGACTTCCGTTACTTGGGTTCGAAGCAGAGATTCCGGAACAGTTGTAATTTGATGGGTTAAAAGTACAAACTCTTTATCACTTATCTTTATTAATGGGCAAAGTTTTTTGGCAACCCTATGTTTTATCGAACCGGGTGTTGAAAAAGGTATAACTACTCGTGAATTAAGTTCATCGAGTAAATCATTTTGCACGTTTAGAAAATAAGGGTATGTTTTCTTTGTTGCCTTATCATCATTTTTATAAACCGAAAATTGACACATTAAAAATCCCTGAATGAATCAGAAAACAATCCATGTTTCTCAACCAATTCGTTCAATGCTTCGATGGCTTCCCTATTATCACTTTTCCATTTTTCACGCTCGCTTTGGCGTAATTGTTGAGCTAGTGCTCTCTCAAGTGTGGCTGAGAGGTTTATTTTCTGCGCGCGAGCTTTTGAAAGTAAGTCGCTATTTATACTTAAATTTGTTGGTTTCTTCGGGGCTTTTGAGTCATAAAACTGTGGCATTAGAACTTGCCTCCTAGATGTAATGCGTATACTCAATGCGTATAAATAGTTTACATTGTGAGTTAGCATATAACAAGGCAAATCACTCGGATGAAAAAAGGCTGAGCTGCGCTCTGCATTTACTGTCCGGTTATGGCTGGTAAAAAGGTTAGAAGATACATCCATATGTTTGTGAAGAATCCTGATTATTTCCACACATTTGTCACTAGAGAGTTGATAGTAGATTGTGTGGCTTATAACGGGGAAATTCTGATAGCCAGGTCTAATCTAATCGCAGGCGCTTCCAAGATTTGGATTTTCAGCTAACTGATTGAAGGAATCATCGAGCTGTTTAAGATACTTATTGCGCTGGTCTTTCGCCCACCGCTTCTGAGAGAAAACAGCAATAGCCATTAAATCATCTCTGGCTTTATTTTAAGCGAAAAGTTACGAGACAAATTTATACGTAGTGAGGCAGACTGGACGGGATGGCACTCTGTTGATGTGGCCATGGCGGCATTAGTAGGTATTTTCGTTTTGTGGGGCTGTTTTCATATAGGTTAACCACGGTTTTATCGGACGCAGTCGCTAACGCTTCTGCACCGCTGATAGATACTTTATACATTACATTTGAGTGCATTATGAAAAGAATCTTATTGGCTGGATCAACAGGTTACTTGGGAAGCTATATTGCAAAGGAACTTCAAAAAAGATCCTGCTTTTTTAGAACGATTGCTCGAAACCCAAAAAAACTTGAGCAAAATAATATTGAAGCCAACGAAGTGCTTAAGGCGGAACTGACTGAACCAGATTCCATCAGTGAGTGCTGCAAAGGTATTGATGTCGTTATTTCAACAGTTGGCATTACAAGGCAAAAAGATGGTCTTACTTATATGGATGTAGATTATCAAGCTAATATGAATTTGTTGAATGAAGCTAGAAAAAGTGGAGTTAAAAAATTTATTTATGTTTCAGTTCTAAATGGTGAGAAGCTTAGAAATTTGAAAATATGTGATGCGAAAGAGATGTTTGTTGAGCAATTGAAGAAGTCAGGGTTAGATTATTGTGTTGTTCGTCCGAATGGGTTTTTCTCTGATATGTCAGAATATTTTAAAATGGCAAAAAGAGGGAGAATATATCTTTTCGGAGATGGAGAGCTGAGAGCGAACCCAATCCACGGTGAAGACTTAGCGACTGTTTGCGTAGATGCTATCGATAAGCCGTATAAAGAGGTTGAAATAGGAGGCCCTGAAACAATCACTCAGAATGATATTGCATTGATAGCTTTTGACATTTTGGGCACTAAGCCGAAAATAACTTATATTCCAGATTGGGTAAGAGTTACCATTCTCAAAATGGTCAGGTTATTAACTGGAAGTAGAGTATATGGACCAGTTGAATTTTTCATGACAGTCATGTCAATGAATATGCTAGCCCCAGAATATGGCAAACACACGTTAAAAGAATATTTCACGATTTTGAACAATACCAATGTATAACAGCCGCTCGCTCACGGATTACAAAAAAAGTGTTCGTCATTCGCTCCGCATTTTGTGCCCTGTGAAGAGGACGTTAAGACTGTAGAAAAAAACTTTATGATATGTACACCCTGCGCCCTATTCGAAGGTAATTGTGATTAGTCTTTAACGAAAGCAGTATTACTGCAATCGGCTACAAGTTAATACTTAGAACAGTTAATTTTCTAGCTAAATTAATCTAACAAGGTCGCATAGAAAATTAAGCTACTCCACTGGTTATGAAGCTTATATTTCCCAGTGAGTTCAGGCGTTAATTTTACAAATGCCCGCTCTTCACATAAATCAACGCGCCATCGTCTTTCGTAAACGTGCAGGAGAGGTATGGACGGCCAGGCAGCAAAAATGGCGGTACGAAGAAGCAAAAGGCGATTTAGAGACATTTGCCCTGCTCTTCGGCTAGATTGAGTAATACTTCTTTGTGTTTAATGATTGGGTTACTCTCATTATACATTCAAGAGTTACATCTTGAATGTTTGATTAAAGTTTCGATACCTTTATCAAAACGGGTAACTCTCTTCTTTTCAAGTAGAAGTGTCAGATCTGGTTGAGACCAGTTCATCTAAATCTAAAACTGGTTCTGCGGTTTTATTCAGCTCTGTGTTGATACAACCTCTGCGATCTCTTTCTCTCTGTCTGCCTCTTCTTTGAGAACCCGCAAAGTGATTTCAGCAGTTCTCATAATGTGTTGTTCTATGGCGTCGCAGGCCCGTTGTTTATCCCTGGCCAGGGCAGCGTTGCGTAGCGCTTCATGTTCCTGGTGCAGATCCCGGGGGATCTCTGTGCTCAAGGCGATGTTGCGATAGCGTTTGTGCTGATCATAGAGGATGCCGTAAAAGCGACGCAGCCATTTTGAGGTGCATCCGGCAATCAGCGCTTCATGAAAATCGTGATTGCGGATCTCCCACTCTGCCGGGTCTCTCTTTTCGGACTCCTCTACTTTCTCAAGTTGATAAAAGGTTGCCACGATCTGGGATTCCCAGGCATCGTCTCCATGTTCGATGCTCTGACTCAGGGCCTGTTTCTCCAGCAGGATACGCATGCGGGTAATGTCGGCGAGGTCTGTCTCTGACATTGGAGCCACACGAAAGCCGCGCTGCCCCTCGGCTGTGACAAATCCATCAGCGGTAAGGCGGCTCAGGGCTTCACGAAGTGGGCTTGCGCCAACGCCGTAGCTCTCCCTCAGGTGCTCAATACGTAGTTTCTCTTCCGGCTGCAACACCCCATGAATGATGTCGGACCTTAGCTTTAGATAGGCTTGATCGGTCAGGGTCCTGGCACCGTTCTGTGTGTTGCCATCATTGTAAGTTCTTGCCATAGCAGCATTTTCCGGTTAACGACTGTGAGGGGAGAGCAAACTATACCCTACCTTCTATTTATATGCGCAACAGTGACTTTTATCAATATTCTAGTCGTTTAATATGGATTTACAAAAAATATCGATAATAATCTTGCAAATCGATAAAATATCGCTATTCTTGTGTTTATCGATATTTTGGAGCGATTACCATGTCCTACCAACTTACCATCGAACCCACCGGTGACGAGGTCGAAGTCGAAGAGGGTCAGAATATCCTGGATGCCTGTCTTCGAGCGGGTATCTGGATGCCTCATGCGTGCTGCCATGGTCTATGTGGTACCTGCAAGGTAGAGGTGGTTGACGGTGATGTGGAGATTGGTGATGCCTCAAATTTTGCTTTGATGGATATGGAGCGTGACGAGGGGAAGGTGCTGGCCTGTTGTGCAACTCTTCAGTCGGATACGGTGATCGAGGCCGACATTGATGAGGAGCCCGATGCCCGTGTTATTCCAGTCAGGGATTTCGAAGTCGAAGTCGTCAGGCTGGAAAACCTGACCCATGATGTGAAGGGGGTGTGGCTGCAGTTGGATGGAGATGGTATCGACTTTCAGGCTGGCCAATATATCAATCTCTATCTGCCTGGGATTGAAGTACCTCGCGCCTTCAGTCTGGCCAATAAACCATCTGACAGCAATCTTATCGAATTGCAGATCCGTCTGGTTGCAGATGGTCAAGCGACACCGATTATTCACAACGATCTGAAGGTCGGTGACAAGTTGAAAGTCACCGGGCCCTATGGTCGTTTTTTTGTGCGCAGCTCCCGTACCGAACCGATGCTGTTTATCGCTGGGGGTACTGGTCTTTCCAGTCCCAAGTCTATGATTCTCGATCTGTTGGAGAACGGCTCTACTACTCCAATCACACTGCTGCATGGTGTACGTGCGAAGCGGGATCTCTATGACCAGGAGCTGTTCAGCTCTCTGGCTGAAAAACATCAGAACTTCAGTTATGTCCCTGTGCTTTCACAGATGGAAGAGGGGGATGAGTGGCGTGGGGAAACCGGTTATGTCCACGAAGCGGCACAGCGTCTTTTCGATAACAGCTTTGCTGGAAATACTGCCTATCTTTGCGGTCCCCCGGTAATGATTGAGGCGGCAATTCGTGCCTTGATGCAGGGCCGTCTGTTTGAAAACGATATTTTCACCGAGCGTTTTCTCACCAAGGATGAAGAGAGTCGTAAACGCAGCCCGGTATTCAAGAGGCTCTAGTGCGATTTGAAATCTATGTCGAGGACAAGGATGCCAGTTTCCATTGTGGTGATGAGCAGCGCCTGTTGCATGCGATGCAGGCCCAGGGTTTAGGCTCGATTCCGGTTGGTTGCAAAGGCGGCGGCTGTGGCGTCTGTCGTATCCAGATCACCAAAGGGAATTACGAGACCCGCAAGATGAGCCGCACCCATGTTAGTGAGGAAGAGGAGCGCCTGGGCATTGTTTTGTCGTGCCGTGTCGTCCCCAAGAGCGACCTCTGTTTGAGGTTGGCGCCGAAACCGAATCAAGAAGTATCCGAGAGCGCAGTATAGCGCTCCGTAAATAGAAGAAGCATAAGCACAATATCAACGATAGTGGGTGAAGACCCAATAGGAGGAGTTCATGGCGGTAACGAGCGACGATCAGGCGGTTCGATTTATCCAGATCACTCTGGGCGAAGTGGGTGTCTCCAGGGATCAGTTAAAGATCGAGGGTTTCACTGAAACAGGTCACCAGGAGAATGCACGCCACTTTATGAAGAGCTGGAGTGAATTTGACCGTAGTAATGATGTGTCTGGGCATAAAAGTAAAGAGAAGAATTGAAGATGGCTGTAATAACTGTCAGTGCAAAAAGTCTCCATTGGCAAAGTGCCATGGAGGTGGTGAAGGCTGCCAATCGGCGAGCTGAGGAGTTGGGTGTCACGGTGAATGCCGCTGTTGTTGACCGGGGTGGCAATCTGCTTGCTTTTCAACGTCACAACAATGCGGCCCTGCACTCTATCTCGATCTCTATAGACAAGGCCTATACCGCGGTGAGTTTCGGTTTTCCCACTTCGGAGTGGATGTCGGCAATCGGTGATCAGCCGGCTCTACGTGAAGGGCTGGTACAGCGCGATCGGCTGGTGATTTTCGGTGGCGGTCTGCCTATCCGGGTGGATGGTGAACTGGTTGGTGCTGTCGGTGTATCCGGCGCTTCGGAAGCTGAGGATGAGCAGTGCGCTTTGGCTGGATTGGAAGCCATCGGGATTGCCACAAATTGAACAAAACCCCCGATGCATGCAGCGGGAAATCTTAGGACATAGGCGTAATGACGGTGAATAGAATGAAAGAGGTCAAACACTTCATCAATGGTGAATTTGTCGGATCTGCTTCGGGCAAGTTGTTCGACAACATCAACCCGGCGACTGGGGAGAAGATCGGCATAGTGCATGAGGCAGGTGCACCAGAGGTGGACGCAGCAGTGAATGCAGCCCGTGCAGCTCTGCAGGGGGATTGGGGCAAGATGCCACTGGCGGAACGTACCAACCTGTTGCACAAACTGGCGGATGGTATTACAGCCAGGTTCGATGAGTTTCTTGAGGCGGAGTGTCTAGATACGGGCAAACCGCAAAAGCTGGCCTGTCATATCGATATCCCGCGGGGTGCGGCCAACTTTAAGATCTTTGCCGATGTGGTGAAGAATGTGCCGACTGAGAGCTTCATGCTGGATACGCCGGATGGGCAGGGTGCACTCAACTATTCAGTACGTAAACCCAAAGGTGTGATTGCAGTGATCAGTCCCTGGAATCTGCCCCTGCTGTTGATGACCTGGAAGGTGGGTCCGGCATTGGCTTGTGGCAACACCGTGGTGGTCAAACCATCAGAAGAGACTCCGTTGACCACTGCGCTGCTGGGTGAAGTGATGAACCAGGTGGGGATTCCGAAGGGGGTCTACAACGTAGTGCATGGTTTCGGCCCCAACTCTGCCGGTGAGTTCCTCACCCGCCACAAAGGGGTTTCTGGCATTACCTTCACCGGCGAAACCGGAACCGGTTCGGCGATTATGAAAGCGGCTGCAGATGATATTACCGACATCTCCTTTGAGCTTGGTGGCAAAAACCCGGCCCTGATCTTTGCCGACTGCGATATGGACAAGGCTATCGAAGGTACCCTGCGCTCAGCCTTTGCCAACTGTGGTCAGGTCTGTCTGGGGACAGAGCGGGTCTATGTTGAACGGCCGATCTATGAAACCTTCGTTGAGCGGCTGAAAAGCGGTGCCGAGGCTTTGAAGCTGGGCAAGTGGGACGACCCGGAAACCGATTTGGGGCCGCTGATCAGCGAAGAACACCGGGATAAAGTGCTCTCCTACTATCGTAAAGCAGAGGAGGAGGGAGCTACTGTAGTCACCGGCGGCGGCACCCCTGAAATGGCCGATTCTCTGGCATCAGGCGCTTGGGTAGAGCCGACCATCTGGACCGATCTGCCTGACGATGCTGCTTGTGTACAGGAGGAGATTTTTGGTCCCTGTTGTCACATCCGTCCCTTCGACAGCGAAGAGGAGGCGATCGCTCTGGCCAACGATACCGAATATGGCCTGGCAACAGCGATCTGGACCGAGAACGGCTCCCGTGCCCATCGGGTTGCGGCTCAAGTGGACGCAGGCATCGCCTGGGTCAACTCCTGGTTTCTGCGCGATCTGCGCACCCCCTTTGGTGGCTCCAAACAGTCAGGTATCGGCCGTGAAGGTGGCGTTCACTCTCTAGAGTTCTACACCGAACTCAAAAACGTCTGTATCAAGCTTTGAGGAGTTATCGATGTTGAACGAACAACGTATAGATGAGCTGGGGGACGAGCTCTATCAGGCCCTGAGTCAGCGGCAGATGATCGACCCGCTGACGGAGCGGGAACCGGAGATCACCATGGAGGATGCCTACCACATCTCCCTGCGAATGGTGAACCGACGGGTTGAGAGCGGTGAATCGATCATTGGTAAGAAGATCGGTGTCACCTCAAAAGCGGTGCAGAACATGCTCAATGTGCACCAGCCGGATTTCGGTTATCTCACAGATCGAATGGTCTACGGTAATGGCGATGAGATGCCGATCAGTGAACAGCTGATCCAGCCTCGGGCCGAGGGGGAGATCGCCTTCATGCTGAAGCGTGATCTGATCGGCCCCGGAGTCAGTAATGCCGATGTATTGCGGGCTACCGAAGCGGTAATCCCCTGCTTTGAAATCGTCGACTCCCGCATCCGGGATTGGAAGATCAAGATCCAGGACACGGTGGCGGACAACGCCTCCTGTGGACTATTCGTGCTGGGTGACAGGGCGGTGGATCCACGCAAGGTCGACCTGGCAACTGCAGGCATGGTGGTAGAGAAGAACGGACAACTGCTCTCTACCGGTGCTGGTGCTGCAGCACTCGGTTCACCGGTGAATTGTGTCGCCTGGCTGGCCAATACCCTGGGAAGCTTCGGCATTCCCCTGAAAGCGGGAGAGGTGATCCTCTCTGGCTCTCTGGTACCACTCGAACCGGTGGTGGCGGGAGACTTTATGCGGGTGGAGATCGGTGGTATCGGCTCTGCTTCGGTCCGTTTCACCTGATTTTCCATGAGGAGCTGGGATGCAGGTAAACATAAGAGCAAGGGCTGAGGCCCTGTTAAATCTACGAGGTTAGGATTAATGAACAAAATCAACGCCGCCCTGATCGGCTCCGGCAACATCGGTACCGATCTGCTCTACAAGGCACTGCGCAGTGACTGGATCAATCCTGTCTGGATGGTGGGTATAGACGCCGCTTCCGAGGGGTTGGAGAGAGCCCGTAAGCTGGGCCTGAAGACCACCCATGAGGGGGTCGACGGACTGGTGCCCCATATGAAGGATGACAATATTCAGATCTGTTTCGACGCCACATCTGCCTATGTACACGGGGAAAACAATCGCAAAGTGCAGGAGCAGGGCTCGATCATGATCGATCTTACTCCGGCTGCGATCGGTCCCTTCTGCGTGCCGCCGGTCAACCTCAAGGATCATGTCGGCAAGCGTGAACTGAACGTCAACATGGTGACCTGCGGTGGACAGGCGACCATTCCAATGGTTGCCGCAGTCAGTCGGGTACAAGCGGTGGCTTACGGGGAGATCGTTGCTACGGTTTCATCCCGCTCAGCCGGGCCTGGCACACGCAAGAATATTGATGAGTTCACCCAGACCACATCCGGTGCTGTGGAGAAGGTTGGTGGTGCCAAAAAAGGTAAGGCGATCATCATCCTCAATCCTGCGGAGCCGCCATTGATGATGCGCGATACCGTTCATTGCATCACCGAAGATGAGCCAGACCAGGCTGCCATTACGCAGTCGATTGAAGCGATGATCAAGGAGGTACAGAAGTATGTGCCTGGCTATCGATTGAAAAACGGTCCGGTGTTCGACGGTAACCGGGTCTCGGTATTCATGGAGGTGGAGGGGCTGGGTGATTACCTGCCAAAGTTTGCCGGTAATCTGGACATTATGACCGCTGCGGGTCTGCGAACCGCAGAGATGTTCGCGGAAGAGATCGTCAACGGAACATTAGTATTGCAAGCGGCATCGGCCTGAGGAGTTAATCATGAATCTATCCGGTAAGAAAATAACCATCCACGATATGAGCCTGCGTGACGGCATGCATGCCAAACGCCATCAGATCAGCCTCGACGAGATGGTTGCTGTGGCCTCGGCCCTGGATGAGTCCGGGGTGCCGATGATCGAAGTCACCCATGGCGACGGCCTGGCCGGGGCATCGGTGAACTACGGCTTTCCCGCACACAGTGATGAAGAGTATCTGCGGGCGGTACGCCCCCATGTGAAACAGGCGAAGATCTCAGCGCTGCTGTTGCCCGGTATCGGCACGGTACCTGAACTGGAGATGGCTGCCGATTGTGGTGTGGATACCATTCGCGTGGCGACACACTGTACCGAAGCCGATGTCTCTGAGCAGCACATCACCAAGTCCCGTGAGCTGGGCCTCGACACAGTCGGCTTTCTGATGATGGCGCATATGGTCGGCCCAGAAAAACTGATCGAACAGGCGAGACTGATGGAGGGTTTCGGTGCCAACTGTATCTACGTTACCGACTCCGCAGGCTACATGCTGCCCGATGATGTAAAGCTGCGACTGAGTGCAGTGCGGGAAGCTCTTCAGCCAGAAACTGAACTGGGTTTTCATGGTCACCATAACCTCTCACTGGGGGTGATCAACTCATTGGCAGCGGTGGAAGCCGGTGCTAACCGCATTGATGGTTCTGCTGCAGGGATGGGCGCAGGCGCCGGTAATACCCCTCTTGAGGTGTTTGTCGCTGTAGCCGAGCGGATGGGTGTCGAGACCGGTGTTGATCTGTTCAAACTGATGGATGTGGCAGAAGACCTGGTTGTGCCGATGCTGGACCGTCCTATCCGGGTGGATAGGGATTCTCTGACACTGGGTTATGCCGGGGTCTACTCCTCCTTCCTGCTGTTTGCCAAGCGGGCTCAGGAGCGTTATGGCGTCTCATCCCGAGATGTACTGGTTGAGCTGGGTAAGCGGGGCATGATCGGTGGTCAGGAGGATATGATCGAAGATGTGGCGATGGAGATGGCCAAGGCGCAGGGGGCAAACTGATGGGTACTTTAACAGAGACACAGATCGCGGAGCTGGCGGAGTATCTGGAAAACAGTGAGCTGGAAGCGAAAGACGCCACCAAGATCACTAGCCAATATCCTGATATGGACTTCGAGGATGCCTATGACATCCAGTTTGAGATTCGTCGCCGCAAGGAGGCAAGAGGTACCAAGATCATCGGTCTGAAGGTGGGTCTTACCTCGCGGGCGAAGATGAAGCAGATGGGGGTGGAGACACCGATCTACGGTTTTCTCGCCGACTACTTCGACCGTCCCGATGGCGGCGAGATCGAGACCGATCAGCTGATCCATCCCAAAGTTGAGGCCGAGCTGGCATTTGTCACTAAGGCACCGTTGCGTGGCCCAGGTTGCCATATCGGCAATGTGCTGGCCGCGACAGACTTCGTCATCCCGGCGGTGGAGATCATCGACTCCCGATATGAGAATTTTCGTTTCGACCTGATCAGCGTAATCGCTGACAACGCCTCCTCATCCCGCTTTGTGCTGGGCGGCCAGATGGCCGATCCCGCCGATGTGGATATGCGCACCCTCGGTGTGGTGATGGAGAAGAATGGCGAGGTGGTGGAGCTGGGCGCTGGTGCCGCTGTATTGGGCCATCCTGCTGCCAGTGTGGCACTACTGGCCAACATGCTTGGTGAGCGGGGTGAGGAGATCCCTGCTGGCACCCTGATTCTCACCGGCGGTATCACTGCGGCTGTAGCAATGGAAAAGGGAGATTGCCTGAATGTGAGATACCAGGGATTGGGCAGTGTCGGGATGCGGTTTGTGTGAAGTGAGATTGAGATGGAGTTCCGAGGTGAGACATCGATGGTGCGGCAGGGCCACACCCTACAGAGGATTGGTGGGTAGGGTGCGGCCCTGCCGCACCGAATAGTGTACTTAGTGTCGCATCACCGCTGCTGTGGCGATGGAGAAGGGTGGCTGCCTGAATGTGGGCTACCAGGGAATGGGTAGTGTTGGTATGCGGTTTGTGTAGGGTTCGGCCCTGCAGAAATGCATAGATATGAAAATAATAACCACCCATTCTGAAACTGAACGGGTTGGAGACAAGAGGATCAGCAGATGAGTAAACATCATCGAACGAAACCACTCAACCCTTGGTATGCCGTCCCCTGGTTGTTCATAACGCTATTGATCGGTGGCTGCGAAGCCCCTTTGGATCTGACCCTGGTCGAGCGGGAGATAAAGAAACCGATCTACCGCTTTGATCAACTGAAGGCAGCAGCTGCCAACCATCGCCGGATCATTGCGGTGGGTGACTACGGCACAGTACTGACCAGTGTTGATAAGGGTGAGAGCTGGCAGCGAACCCAGCTGCCGACAAAATCCTCACTGATCGCAGTGAGCAGTTGTGAAGATGGCAGCTTTGCCGCTATCGACACCGTGCGCAAGGTCTGGTTCTCCGATGCCCAGGGTGGTGAATGGCAGGCGACCCAGCTGGAGACCATGGAGAGTCCCATGGCAATCAGTTGTGACCCCCGGGGTCGGCTCTGGGTCACCGCCAGTTTCAGTACCCTGATCCATAGCGATGAGAATCTTGCTAATTGGCAGGAGGTATCCCAACAGGAGGATATGCAGTTTACCTCGATCCAATGGCTCGACAGGGATAATGGGGTGGTTGCCGGGGAGTTCGGCTCGCTCTACTTCACCCATGACAGCGGTGAAAGCTGGGAGCGGGGCAATGATATCCCCAACGAGTTCTACCCGATGGCAGCCTGGTTCCGCACCCTGGATGAGGGCTGGGTTGCGGGTTTGAGCGGCACCATCCTGCATACCAAAGACCGGGGAGAGAGCTGGCAACGCCAGGAGTCGGTCAGTAAGGCACCAATCTATAGTCTGATTCCCCAGGGGGAGCGGCTCTACGCCACCGGCGATAACGGAACCCTGCTACAGCTGCAAGGCGACCTCTGGGAAAAGGTGCCTGATGCACCCCGTCTCTTCTCCTATCTGATTACCGCCATACCTCAGGGTGAGGAGCGTCTGTTGGTGATGGGTGGGCAGGGAACCATCAGCCCCATCGCAACCGAATCTGCAGGAGCTGTCCAATGACCATGCACGCCTTCTCCCACTGGTTGAAAAATATTGACGACCTGGTGTTCAAATTCCCCAAGGTCTTTCTCACCGTAATTGCTGCATTGACCATTTTCTTCGCGTTTCAGGTTCCAAAGGTGCAGATGTACTCTGACTTTGCCGACCTGTTGCCCCAGGAGCATGAGTACATCCAGTTGCATAATTCGATCCGCGACACCTTTGGTGGTGCCAATAATGTGGTGATGGCGGTGGTGGTAGATGAGGGTGACATCTTCACCCAGCAGACCCTGGCCCGTATTCACCGTATCACCCAGGCGGTGGATAACGTCAGTGGCGTCAACCACAATCTGCTCGCCAGCCTGACCCACCGAACTTCACGCAAGGTCTGGCTGACCGAGACCGGTGATGTCAATTCCCAGCCCTATTATGATCCACTCCAGGAGAGTTGGTCGGAAGATGAGCTGAACAAACTTCGCGATGATGTGATGAGTAATCCGCGGGTCTTCGGACTGCTGGTCTCCCCGGATCTCAAAGCGGCATTGATCAAGGCTCAGTTCAATGAAGGGCAGTTGAACTATGATGAAATCTTCACTCAGCTTCAGCAGATAAGGGATCAGGAAGAGGCCGCCGGGGTGTCGATCTATGCCACCGGCCAGCCGATGTTGTGGGGCTGGGTCTACAGTTATCTCGATCAACTGTTTCTCATCTTCACCACCACGGTAGGGATCATGCTGTTCCTGCTGATCATCTATTTTCGTCGCGCCTACGGTATTTTGCTACCCATGTTCGGCATTACCATCTCGGCGATCTGGGGGCTCGGAATTCTCTCCCTGCTCGACTACAACCTGGATCCTCTGACCCTGGTAATACCTTTTCTGATCTCCGCCAGGGCCATGTCTCACGCAATACAGTTGGTGCAGCGCTTCTACGATGAGCTGGAGGAGGTGGGTGAGTCCCGGGAGGCTGCCCATCGAACCTTTGATTCACTATTCCGCCCTGGCAGCCTGGGCATAGTGTCGGATGCCATAGGCCTGTTGCTGATCGCCCTGGGGTCTGTGCCGATCAATGTGAAACTGGGTGTCTACGCCTCACTTTGGGCAGTCTGTGTGGTGTTTACCGTGCTGATTGCAGTGCCCCTGATACTCTCCCTGCTGCCGAAACCGAAACCCGCCGCCAAACGTTTGGCAGCAGAAGATGCCTTGTTCGGTCGGGTGGCCTCACTGGTGGCGAAACGACAGGGTGGGGTGATCGTCCTCGGCCTGGCTGGTGTGATTCTGCTGTTGGGTGCACAGCAGAGCAGTAAGGTGCAGATTGGCGAGTCGGAACCCGGTTCACCGATACTCTATCTCGATCACGACTACAACGTCTCTTCCAAGGTTATCAACGAGCGCTTCCCCGGTTCCGAGGAGCTCTATATCGTTGCCAGAACCGATGAGAAGGGGGGTATGAAACGGCCGGATGTGTTGCAAGCCATCGAGTCTTTTCAGAACCATATGCTGCTCGACCCGGAACTGGGTGGTGCCAAGGCGGTACCCGATCTGGTGAAGCAGGTTAACCGGATCTTTCACTCTGACGATCCCCGTTGGGCGATCATTCCCGACAGCGAAGCCTATGTGGGTGGCTTGATGTTCGCCTATATGGCTTCCAGTCCAGTGCCGGGCGCACTTAAGGAGTTTGTTGATACCGATGACCGTGTGGCCAATATCGTCTTCTTCTACAAGGATCATCAGGCAAAGACCATTCGTCGGGCGATTCATCGAGCCAAAGAGTGGATAAACGATCCTGGCAATAGTGTTGAAGGACTACATATCGAACTTGCTGGTGGTCTGGTGGGTGTCACCGCTGCAATGAACGAATCGGCCTATGAGAGCAACATGTTGATCATTCCACTGGTGCTGGCGCTGATCTTTGTCTTTGTCACCTGGTTCTATATGTCGCTCCATGCAGGATTCATCATGTTTCTGGCGATGATGTTCTGTACCGTCTCCACCTATGCCTACATGGGGCTGGCATCGATCGGCATTAACGTCAATACCGTACCGATCATTGCGGTGGGTATCGGTGTCGGTATCGACTACTCCATCTATATCATGGACCGGATTCGTGAGGAGACTGCAAAGGCCTCGGGTGATCTGCAACGGGCGGTGTTGACTTCCATTGCCACCACCGGCAAGGCAATCGGTTTTACAGCGGCCTGTCTGATCGGTGGTGTGATCATGTGGGTCTTTATCTCTGATCTTCGTTTCCAGGCCGATGCGGCTCTGCTACTGGTAGTGATGTTGATACTCAATGCCCTGGCGGCGATGTTCCTGGTGCCCTCCTGGGTGATGATTTTCAAGCCGAGTTTCATCGGCAGCGCCCGCTACGATGATGATGGCGTACTCTATGCTGACAAACCTCAGCGGGACATGGCGCTTACATAACCAGTATTTGGTGGGGCATGGCCCCACCCTACACTCTTGATTCAACAGTAGGGTGGGGCCATGCCCCACCAAAACCAGTTGAAGAACTATATGCAATGAGTCTCTTTGCGCTTAAGTAGTGTTGATACTCAATGCCTTGGCGGCGATGTTTCTGGTGCCCTCCTGGGGGATGATTTTCAAGCCGAGTTTGATCGGCAGTGCCCGCTACGATGATGACAATCCTCAGCGGGACATGGCGCTTACTTAACCAGTATTTGGTGGGGCATGGCCCCACCCTACAC
>NZ_JBSYOQ010000051.1:0-30780 GCF_058244645.1 Candidatus Thiodiazotropha sp. AKAK3 | reverse complement strand
CTTTGTGCAGGAGGCTACCCATATCGATCGCTATACCACTGTAGCCCAACACTACCTCCCTGATGATCCAGTGCACTATCGTCTGCCGTCATTGGCATCGGGTGATGTTCGTGAGGCCTATATCACCTATGCTGTCGGGGTGGCTATGAAGGGGGATACCATGCCGCTGACTGAGTACGACACCGGTGCGCTGCAGGATATCTCGCCTAAACCGTCAGTGCCGATGGGTTCAAATCCCCTGCCTATTGCTGCAATTCTAAGTGTTGACTCAGTCTCAGCGCCCTACTTTATCGAGGAGAATATCAACGGTTCAACTGCTGTTGTTATGACCTTCCCAATGCAAAAACATGGCATCTATAACGGAGGAACCCTAACCAATCAGCGTGATTCAAATCAGTCAGCCTGTATTGGTGATTTAGACGATGGTATTGATGACGGGCAAGCTGTAAGCCTTGTTTCACTGAATGCCACAGTCCAGGACTATCCGCATACTGAAGAAGGTGAGTTTTGTGGAAATGCAGGTTTTATAACGAATAGTCATCCCTATGGATTAGGTAAATCTGCTGTAAGTATGAATATTAATTATTATGATTATGAAGGCAATATGGAGTTAATGGAGATTGATGTGTTTGATGGGGTTACTCCAAATGATGAATTGTATCCCGCTGTGTTTATGAATAATCGAAGTGTTAATGTGAATTATTTTTATCGCTATGAAGCATCACAATCACAGCTTTCACTATTTGATACAGCAGTTACGACCAGGCAGTTTTATCGTCTGAATTATGGGTTTGAGGCTGGCTGGTTAAGCTATGGGTTTCTTGGTTATCTTGAATATATTTACAACTACGACACAAACCCAAGCATAAAAGCGCTAATCGAGTCACGTGGCTGGTTGGGTCAGGATGTTAATCATAGTTGGAGTGGCGTGCCGGTTATTGGGTTCGCGGCTATGTCCGGTGAGCTTCAGTCGAGCCATATTGGTGAGACCATTGAATTAACTCGAACAACTAATCGAGATTAAAGTTGAATTGTTATGGGTATCACCGAAGACCCATAAACCTGCCTCTACTTCACTGGCCGCCATACCAGTGAACGGTCTTTGCGGACGTTACGGATGCTCGAGCGTAGAGATTCATGATTAATGATAGCGGACGCCTGGAGTTAGCTTCAGCAATGAGCCCAGCTGGGCAATAGTGAAAGAATGAACTATATATGGTATGAAAAGCTGAGAACGCTAATACCTGCGTGTTGTGCGGTGCAATGGGCCGATCACGACCCGAAGCGGACATTGAGAGCAAGAGCGTAATGCCACGTATTTTGATGCCGACAGATAGAAAAAGTGGGAAAACAAATGATCAAAATTGACTTTCATATGCATACAATTGTTACTCCCAGTGATGCTCATTTTGAATATTCTCTCGATACCCTGAAGAAATACGTTTCTTTCGCAAAGCTTGATGCGATTGCAATTACAAATCACAACGTCTTTGATCGGACACAGTTCGATGAAATAGCAGCAGAGTTGGATATAGCTGTTTACCCAGGAATTGAAATTGATTTAGATAAGGGACATCTTTTATTAATCTCTGATGGAGCTAATTTGGATGATTTTACTTCAAAATGCAAAAAAGTAACCCAGGAAAATCCGACATCTACAGATTGTATTGATGTTGATACTTTGAGTGAAATATTTCCAGATTTAACCCCTTATATTCTTATCCCGCACTACGATAAACATCCACCTGTGCCCCAAGAAACCATCGAGAAATTGGCCGCTAATATTACTGCCGGAGAAGTGCAGAGCCCTAAAAAGTTTATGTATTGCAAAAAGGACGACAAAAAATTGGTTCCCGTATATTTCAGTGATAGCAGGATGTCCGCAAACCTAAATTCTATTCCTGTGAGGCAAACATATCTGAATTGCGGTGATGTCAGCTTTTCATCATTAAAAACTTGTCTGAGTGACAAGGATAAAGTGGCTCTTTCGGCAGATGAAACAGGAAGTCTTTTTGAAGCTTTTGATGATGGTCCAAAGTTGATTTCCGGTTTAAACGTTGTTTTAGGAGAACGATCATCTGGCAAATCCTTTACCTTGGACAGAATAAATAAAGAATTTGAATATACACGTTATATAAAGCAGTTTTCACTGGTTGAGAGAAATGAGAAGGATGATGAGCGAAAGTTCAACAGGCTCTTGAGTGACAAGCACAGTTTGCTTACTCGTGAATATCTGGACGAATTGCAAGGTGTAGTCAATGATGTCGTCGAGATTAATCTGGATGTAGATGCACGTTACATAGGTGATTATGTTGAATCCTTATTGAAGTTCGCGAAGGAGTCAGAACGACATGATACCTTTTCAAAATCGAAGCTATTTAGTGAAGAAAAGTACTCGCTATCTAGTCAAAAGGGTTTGAAAGACTTAATTGCTTCGACTGAAAATCTTATTGAAAACATGGAATTTAGAGAGATTGTCGAAAAACATGTATCCATAGATTCGCTAAAGAAATTGATCGTTGAGTTAATGCTAGAGTATTCAAAGCGAGAGTTTGATCGATTAAAGAAAAGCTGGGTAAACGAGCTGGTGTCGGATGTTAAACAGAAGCTCAGGACACGAACAGCAAGTACTATAGTAGAAGATGTCGATCTATATAATGTGGCTCTTAACAAATATAAGGTTGATCAATTTGAGCGTGTAGTGAGAGCTGCCCGCAAGGATAAAATTATTCAGATGAAAAACATCCAAGGTTTTGAAATTGTGGCAAGGGCTAAGTCTTTTGATAGTGCTGGGGCGCTACAGAGAACGAGCAAGACTAAAAGAGCGTTCAGCGAAGCTTTTGCTAGATATGGTGAGCCGTATCATTTTCTTGAAGAACTCAAGGATATAGATGGTATTGAGGAAGCAGATTATTACAAGTATTTCGTTGAAATAGAATATAAAATTTTGAACGAAGATGGTTTTGAGGTTTCCGGTGGAGAAAGATCGGAGTTCAATTTGCTACAAGAAATACAAGACGCCCAGAAATATGACATGCTGTTAATTGATGAGCCAGAATCTTCTTTTGATAATCTGTTTTTAAAGAGCGAAGTTAATCAGCTAATCAAGGATATTTCAAAGACGATGCCTGTTGTTGTGGTGACACATAACAGTACGGTTGGTGCATCAATAAAACCAGATTATTTGCTTTATGCAAAGAAGATAGCTTCTCCCGAGGGTATCAGCTATAAGGTTTACTCAGGCTTTCCTTCAAGCAAAGTGCTTTTATCTTCAGATGGAGGTTCAATAAGCACACTTGAGGTAACTATGGGATGTCTAGAAGCTGGTGAAACAGCATATCAAGAAAGGAAAGCGGGCTATGAAAATCTTAGAGATTAAAAATAATAACGGATATTTCTACTGTGAAAAATCAACGGAATGGAAACCGATTGACCAAATAGATAAAGAAAGCTTGATGTGCTTGCTTGACGCTTTTATAGAGAAGGAAGTAACAATGGATGCATTCGATGAGAAACTCATTAAAAACCAAGCGCAACAAATTATATATAAGAGTGTATGTGAAAAATTTAGCAATTTAGCAGATGACAAGAACAAATTTGTTGATGAGAGCGAGCGTACATATCTTGCTGCTCTTCAGAAATATCAAGTATTCGAAGAATAAGGCAGAGTCAAATTTTTGAATTTGCTCAGCGTCCGTTTTTGGCCGAACGTAGATTTTATAACAGTAAAGTATCGAAAGGACATTAATTGAAACAGACAAAAAAATATTGTGAGGTTATTCGTAAAAGGTCTAAAGAACATGCGGAGGCAATGGGACGTAAACTATGAAGTTAGAACAAATGCCAGGGTATTCGCTACCGACTTTAGCTGTATGGCCTCAGCCATGGTACGAAGGCTGCCTATGGCAAATGCACGAATTAAAACTTTACGGAAATGGCTCGTTGAAATGGTACGAAGGCTACCTTGAAGTTGATGGCGGCCACATAAAGGCTGATGTTTATGGATCTTATAAATTAGCAGTAGAGACTGCCGTAAAAAAGAATAATGAGATTTCAGATAAACACGCCAGTCCTAATTCACCTATCGGTCATAGTGAATCTTTACTTCTAAAAATTGAAAAAGAGGTAACCAGACAAAGCCGATTGTTTGGCGAAGAGCAGCTTATGCTATCAGAAGCTATCCGTAGATATATAGAGACTCCTCGCCCTTCGGCGCACGATATTGTCTTGCCAGATAATTGCGAAAACCTTCTAGATCCATTAATGGAAATATTGAAAGAGACTCCATATGTAAATTTTGTAAGATTCCCAAGGCATGGGGTTAGTTTGTTGAGACAAAATGAACATGATTGGTCGACTAGAGCAAAGCATACTAAAAAAACAGCCAAGTATTTCCATCGAGAAAAAATAGCTGCCGCATTCGGTTTAGATGGAGCAGATCATTGGGGAAAAACAAAATCTAAGATTCGAAATATTTTACTCCCTAGAGCAAATCAACTTCTTCAGCTAGCTAGCGTTAAACGAATGTTAACGGAAGCTGAACAGCAAGGGAAAAAAGTTGTAGTAGCGTCAGGGTTTGTTTTTTGGTTTGAGGAGAATGACAACGTTGGCTGGATAGTAAAAGAAGTAAGTTATTCTAATGCTGAAAAATCAGGAAACACACTTTGGAAATCAGGAACTATTCTATCTAAAAATCATGGGCGTATCGTTGTATTGCCCTACGTAAAAGAAAACGGAGAGTTTGTTCAAGGGCATACGAAAAATGCTCCACATGATGGCAAAGCCAAACCGAGACACCCGAAAGAGTACGTAGATCTTCCATATGAGATACTAGAAGATGATTTGATGATTGGGCTATTTGGAGAACTGAAGTATGAATGAGAATTTAAACTTCAATCCGAATCAAAATAATGCTATGCCGAAAATTATCCCAGTAATGACCATATCATAATATATCCATAAATGTATTATCTTAGATGTCCGCTAATGGCCGGTTGGGGTCATTGTTGAAACTGACTCCAGGTGTCCACTTTCATTAATCATGTATCTCTACGTTCGAGCATCCGGAATCTCCGCAAAGATCGCTCACTGGTAGTGTCATCAGAGCACGTATCTATTTTCTATGGGATATAACTAACCCCCCTCCCTTGACAGGAGAAGGGGGTATATCAAACATTTGATTATTTTCAGCCTTTTTTCCTAAGGTGTAGTGCTTTTTTATCATCTATTGAGAAATTCAAGTGAACTGAGCCTACAGCAAGGAATTGCTACAAAAATAATGTCTTTACTTAGCCAAGACCTGTCTGTCTCCTACAGTAAACTCTTCACGTAAGATTCGCGCAGCTTGCTGCATATTTTCCAGGGCAGGGATAACTTCCTGCCATTGACGGGTTTTCAGACCGCAATCCGGGTTTATCCAAACTCTTTCTGCGGGTATCCGCTGCTGTGCCAGTCGCATCAATTTGAGAATACTTTCCGTGGTGGGAATATTCGGGCTGTGTATGTCGTAGACACCTGGTCCTATTTCGTTTGGGTATTCATAGGTTTCAAAGACTTCCAGAAGCTCCATATCAGAGCGTGATGTTTCAATAGTGATTACATCCGCGTCCATTTCTGCAATGGATCCTATGATGTCATTAAACTCGGAATAGCACATATGAGTATGAATCTGTGTCTCATCTTTGACGCCATTTGCAGTTAAGCGGAAGGCTTTTAACGACCAGTCGAGGTATCCCTGCCATTCACTTTGTCTAAGAGGAAGCCCTTCCCTGAATGCTGCTTCATCGATCTGTATAATCCCGACTCCCGCCTCTTCCAAAGACAAAACTTCATCTCGCAGTGCAAGGGCTATCTGGTTGCAGGTAACGGCAAGGGGCTGGTCGTCTCGTACAAAGGACCAGTTCAATATAGTGACCGGGCCAGTTAACATTCCTTTCACAGGTTTATCGGTCAGAGATTGTGCGAATCCTATCCAGTTTAGTGTGATATCTCCAAGTCGTTTCACATCTCCGAAGATAATCGGTGGTTTCACGCAGCGTGATCCATAGGATTGAACCCAGCCAAACCTGGTGAAGGCGAAACCTGATAGAAATTCTGCAAAATATTCCACCATGTCGTTGCGTTCCGCCTCGCCATGGACCAATACATCCAGACCTATATTCTCCTGTTGTCGTATGCAGTGGGCGATCTCCTGCTCCATCGCGGCACGATATTTATCCTGGGATAGTTTGCCCACCCTGAAATCTTGCCTGAGCTGACGAATCTCCTTCGTCTGAGGAAACGAGCCGATGGTGGTGGTTGGAAAGATGGGTAGATTGAGTCTCTGTTTCTGCTTTTGTTGCCGAATGGCAAACTCATGGTGACGCTGGCCCATCACATCAGTAATTTGAGCGACTCTCTGGTGTACTTCAGGGTGGAAGACCTGCTGTGAGCTGGCCCGTGCCTTTAGGGTTTTGATATTGTCATCAAGAGTATGAGCAACGGCTTCCCGTCCTTCGTTGAGTGCAGTTGCGAGAACCTCCAGCTCAAACAGTTTCTGCACGGCAAAACTCAACCAGGATTTTATCCCGGCATCAAGATCTGTTTCGCTGTCGAGATCTACAGGTACGTGTAGCAATGAACAGGAGGGTGCCAGCCAGAGTCTTTCAGAGAGACGTTGATGAATAGGTTCGAGCCAATCAAGCAGTGCGTTGAGGTTGCTCTTCCATATGTTGCGGCCGTCGATTATCCCCAGTGAGACTATCTTATGTTTTGGTAGCCAGTCGATGACCTTTTCAACCTCTTCCCTGGCTCTGGTGGTATCGATATGCAGGCCTTCTACAGGAAGTTCACAAGCCAGTTGCAGGTTCTCTTTCAAGCTGCCGAAGTAGGTGGCCAATAACAGTTTTATTGGTTGGCTCTGCAATCGATAGTAGCTTTTTCTTAAAGCGTGTCGCCAGGCTTGATCCAGTTCGGTCACCAGGATGGGTTCATCGATCTGAAGCCATTCGATACCCGCTTGCGACAACTGTGTCAGGAGTTGTTCATAAACAGGCATAATCTGCTCAAGCAGGTCGAGAGGATCACTACCATCTTTTGATTTACCAAGCCACAGATAGGTGACTGGGCCGATAATAACCGGTTTGATGTTGCTCCCTTCCACCTCTTTGATCTGCTGCAATAGATTGTCGCTATTCAGTTCGAAACGAGTTTCTCGACTGAATTCGGGTACCAGATAGTGGTAGTTGGTATCGAACCATTTGGTCATTTCAACTGCTGACAGGGGGGTGCTCTCATCTGTGGAGCGACCTCTGGCTGCCTGGAAGTAGCAATCCAGTGGGGTGAGTGACTCCTCCTGCCTGAATCGGGGAGGCAGATTTCCCAGCATAACGCTGGTATCGAGGATGTGGTCATAGAGCGAGAAGTCCCCGACACTACGCCACTGCAGCTGTTTTTGTAGCCGCTGGTTTTCAGCACGGATCTGCTGAGCAGTGAATGCCAGCTCATCAGCGCCAATATCCCCTTTCCAGTAGGCCTCCAGGCTGAATTTGAGTTGTCGCTTGTCGCCGATGCGGGGGAGTCCCAGATTGTGAGTAGTTGCCATGATCCCTAACCTTTTTCCAATGAGTTTAAGGTGAGAGATTTTAGATCTGCAAACTATGAAGATATAATGATGAATATTGCCGAACCTATGAATAAATTACATATATGATAGACCTTGCCCATCTCAGAATCGTCTCTGCTCTACAGCAACATGGAACATTGACCAAAGCCGCCAATGCGCTCTGCTTGAGCCAATCAGCTCTGTCTCACCAGATACGCTACCTTGAAAAGAAATTGGGGGTGGAGATCTGGGTTAAAGAGGGACGAAGGTTGCGCCTGACCAGAGCTGGCAGCCTGCTGCTTGAGACCTCAGAGAAGATTCTGCCCTTGTTGCAACAGAGTGAGCGTACTCTGAAGGCCTATGCGCAAGGGAAGCGGGGTGTGTTGCGTCTTGGGGTGGAGTGTTACCCCTGTTATGAGTGGCTTACCGGTGTCATGGCGGCCTATCTGAAATCGAACCCAGAGGTGGATGTGGATATCTTTCAGCGATTCCGGTTCAGTGGTTTCGAAGGGGTGCTCAATTTTCATATCGATATGCTTATAACCCCTGACCGGGTTGATCATCCTGGCTTGGTCTATGAGACCCTGTTTGAGTATGAGCTGCTACTCCTGGTGCCTGATACTCATCCTTTGTCTGAGCGGGATTGGGTTACCCCGCAACAGCTTGCAGATGAAACCATGATCACTTTTCCTGTGGAGGCTGAACGACTTGATATTCTTAACGGTTTTCTCTGGCCTGCGGGATTCAAACCAGCTGAACAGAAGCAGATTGAATCGATTGAAATCATGCTGCAGCTGGTAGCCTTGTCTCGTGGTGTGACGGCATTGCCGGACTGGTTGGCCATTAGGGCTTGTGGTTCACTTCCTTTGAAACGTCTTCGCCTGGGGCGTAAGGGTATGCGGCGCAGGCTCTATGCGGCATATCGTAAAGAAGATAGGGATTTGACCTATCAGCAACAGTTCATAGCGATGGGTAAGGCCCATGTTATCAACTCTGAACATTATTAGGCATCTTCAGGTGCTTGGTGAACAACAAACATGCCAATAGAGTGTGAGCAGAACCAAACTGCACTTAAACAGGGTATATTTATAGCGTAGTGAATCGAGTTATTTTGATGTTCTTAGTTTTTAGGATATTCTTTTTGTTATCGTACCCAGGCTTGGCTAGATAGATGAAATATCCTTCTTAGGAAGGTGGTACTGTTAGGCTGAAAGGATTAATCTCAGATTGTTCATTTATTTTACGTGGAGCGGTTCCATTCAACTATAGGGGTATACTTAAATTAAACGATAGCATCACTTTTCAATTTATTATTACATGGAGGACAGTAATGCAGTGCGCAAGGATTTTAATAAAATATCGATTTATCTTCTTTTATGTAGCGGTCGTACTTCCGATTTCGTTATATGCCGCAGAACCATCAAAAATTGAAGAAGCAGTAAAAATAGTAGAGAACTTATGTTTATCTGGAACTGAATATGGAATTTCTGCTGATGCAAGTGGAAATATTACTATTAAGAATTTCAAACCAAAAGGAAGTGGCTCTATTACATTAAATGCACGTGAATCAAAGGGGGCAACCGCTTTACAAGAGGATCTTAGAATAATTGGCGATAAGGATGTAAGGGAATGCACACAAAAGCATATTGGACGCATACTAGATGCCGTATTCGAGTCTTCTCCTTCATCATCAGAAGGCAATAAAAAGGGGTATGTGTCAATAAAAAACGCTAAGTTTTTAGGTTATGTTCCAGACGAAATTGAGGTGCAGGATTTTATTGAAGGTGAAGTGCAACATTTTTACCGCTTTTCAGTTAAACAACCGGTATCTGTAAAAATTGGGTTCCACAAAAACTCTCAAATGCTCAGTATGTATTTAGTTACTAATAAAGAGAGAACTATTGCTAGTGGTAATTATAGATCTGGTCGAGGGACAGAAGATCATTTTCTTATGCCAGGGGACTACTACATTAAGGTCAATTGTTTCAATAAAAAGCATGCAACTTCATTTAAAATGAAAATCGAAGCTAAAATTTAGCAATTCTTGTCACGCCAATCCTCTCTCGCTAGGAGAGGGAGTTGTTCTTGAATACTACTTTGAATCGTTTTGTAAGGATATGCCACGCAGAGTCAAACTACATACACAGTAGGTATATTGTTATTGCCGGTTATGAGATGTTTAGAGTCCCTAACAGATTTCCCATGCTATTTGGGAATAGAGGAGAAGTGTCATGGCTGTCAGTGTGTTTGATCTATTCAAAATCGGCATCGGACCTTCGAGTTCCCATACCGTAGGCCCGATGTTGGCTGCAAAACGCTTCATAGAGCAGCTTACTGAAGCAGGTCAGCTAACAAAAATGCAGCGCTTGAAGATTGAACTTTATGGTTCACTGGGTGCAACCGGAAAAGGGCATGGTACGGATAAGGCGCTGATTCTCGGATTACAGGGTGAGACGCCGGATCAGGTTGAAGTTGAGGCGATCCCGCTGCGTATGGACCGGGTCCGTGTTGAGAGAGAGATCGAACTCCATGGTGGCCATACTATCCGTTTTGATCCCGAAAACGATCTGGTTTTCTTTCGTAGGAAGCAATTGGGTCTACACCCCAATGGGATGCAATTCATTGCCCTGGATGAGGCAGGGGCCTCTCTGCGGGAAGCGCAATTCTACTCTGTGGGGGGTGGTTTTGTGGTGCAGACGGATGAGCAGGGTCAACCGCAGATAGTAGAGGATCAATCACCACAGAAATATCCATTTAAAAGTGGCCGTGAGTTACTCGGTCAGTGCGAAGAGCATGGCCTCTCTATCAGTCAGTTGATGTTGGAGAACGAGTGTGTGTGGCGGGAGAAAGCTGAGATCAGGCAGAAGTTGCTGCAGATCTGGCAGGTCATGCAGCAGTGTGTTGAAAAGGGCTGTGTCAGTGAAGGTCTGTTACCTGGTGGCCTGAAGGTCAAGCGCAGAGCCCCGAGGTTATTTCGCCAGTTAAGTAATGATAGTGAACTGACTACTGTGCCATTGGGTACCATGGATTGGGTCAATCTCTTTGCCCTTGCAGTCAACGAAGAGAATGCAGTAGGGGGCAGGGTCGTCACTGCCCCGACCAATGGTGCTGCGGGGATTATTCCTGCGGTATTGCACTACTACTGGCGCTTCTCTCCAGGCGCCAGTGAGGATGGGATAGTTCGTTTCCTGCTCTGTGCCGGTGCCATCGGCATACTCTATAAAGAGAATGCATCCATATCGGGGGCCGAGGTTGGTTGTCAGGGAGAGGTCGGGTCAGCCTGTTCCATGGCTGCAGGGGCTCTGACCGAAGTTTTGGGTGGTACACCACAACAGGTCGAAAACGCCGCAGAGATCGGCATGGAGCACAATCTGGGTTTGACCTGCGATCCAGTAGGGGGGCTGGTACAGGTTCCCTGTATAGAACGAAATGCGATGGGGGCAGTTAAAGCGATAAATGCCTCAAGAATGGCCCTGCGGGGTGACGGTTCCCATTTTATCTCCCTGGACAAGGTGATCATGACCATGCGTGAGACCGGTGCTGATATGCAGACAAAATATAAAGAGACCTCCCGTGGTGGCTTGGCGGTCAATCTTGTTGAGTGCTGATAAGAGCTAAGTCTGACATAAATAGATTTAAAGTGTGGTTTGCTTTTCTTTAGCCAATATAAATGGTTAGAATCAAGCCTGGATATGGATAAGTTAGGAGATGGAAGCACCATGAGCCTCGCGAGCGAAGCCGGTATATTTTTTAGTTGGGAAGATGCCAGCCACTTTGCTGGCGATGAAAAGGTGCTCAGGGAGATTGATCGACTCTATTTTCATTTTGCAGGATTTGCATCAGTTGAAGTGGAAGAGCGCTCATATGAACGTGTCTATGTTGATGGATTTTTGAGGCTCTATCCTGCTGATGTCAAGGAGCTGAAAAGAGGTGTCTCTGTTACCTGCAGCAGTGCACTGATCGATCACCACATGAGTATAAACGGCATCATCAGAGAAGAACTTTTTCGCAAGTTCCTGGTATTTGATGAGGAGTTACTGATCGGTCTCGCTGTCGAAAAGGGTGAGAATTCATTCAACTACCCAGCGGATATCAGCTTTCATCAGGACGATCTGCATAAGATCTGTACGACCATCGGTATCTTGCCCGAAGAGCCCGAGCAGGTATCCCCACAATCCGAGCCATTGGATAGCAATAATTTGGAGTTGGACCAGATGAACGTTATTGGCGCGCTGGCCTGTATGCTGGCGATGAACAGGGATCTTGAGGGCTCACTACAGGATGGTCAACATATCTCCGAGATCATTATCGATGACCTTTTCACCATGATGGGTGGTTTAGGTGTCAATGTGGATGGAAAGAAAAAATTTCTCTATGAAAGGCTCATTTCGAAGGGTGTGAAGTCGATACTTGAAGGTTGAGGCTGTCAGAGAAGGCAGCTTAGCTGCAACATTGCGAATCTGCCGCTAGTCTTTATGCAATAAAATCATACTCTGTAACCCCTATGCTATCAGGGTAGTCTTGCAATAACTTTTAACGCGAAGTTATCTATCTGTTTGATTTATTAGAAAAAACAAATCCCCTATAAGTGGTTGTTTCATCTATTCCCCTGTATTCCTCTTGGGTTTACAGCTTGCAAATCATAATACCTGACTATATTACTATGTTATTATGTGTTGTCCCTGGCGTTCTGGGACAGAGGTATTTTGCGATGAATGGTTTAAACAGATTTTTTTCACCCCAGTGCTGTGGTGGTCCAGTGCTTCTACTGAGTGCCATCAGTGCAGCATTCGGCATACTGTTCCTGATTTTGGCTGCATTCGAATTGGGCATTGTATTTATCTTGGTTGGCCTCTTTACAACGGCTCTGTGCCTCTATCTCGGGGGTAGCCGTTGTCGCCATAGTTCTCAAAAGCATTCGTTTTCTAGATGTAATGCAAATCTTCCACAGAGTTAAATTGGAGTAGATGATGAGTCAAACCACTACAGAAATGGAAGAGTTGATAGAGAGTGAATATGCTCAAGGCTTCGTTACACAAATCGAATCCGATACCTTCCCTCCGGGTCTTAGTGAAGCGGTGGTTCGCGCCATCTCAGCCCGTAAGGATGAGCCGGAGTGGATGCTGGAGAAGCGCCTTGAAGCCTACCGATACTGGTTAACCATGGAGAAGCCGGAATGGGCAAAAATCAACCATCCTCCAGTCGATTTTCAAGGGATCTCTTACTACTCATCACCAAAGCGCCCCGTTGCGCTTGAAAGTCTGGATCAGGTCGATCCTGAACTGCTTGCGACCTACGAGAAACTGGGAATACCAATCGACGAACAGAAAGCTCTGGCGGGTGTTGCAGTTGATGCAGTATTCGATAGCGTATCGGTTGCCACTACCTTTCGTGAGAGCCTCAGCGAGGCAGGGGTCATCTTCTGTTCCATGTCAGAAGCGTTGCGTGAATATCCCGAACTGGTAAGGCGATACATGTTCTCGGTAGTGCCCTATAAAGACAACTTTTTTGCTGCGCTCAACAGTGCGGTGTTCAGTGATGGAACCTTTGTATTCATCCCCAAGGGGGTTAAATGCCCAATGGAGTTATCCACCTATTTCCGCATAAACGAAGCCAGGACGGGGCAGTTTGAACGCACCCTGATAGTAGCGGAAGAGGCTGGTGAGGTGAGTTATCTTGAGGGCTGTACTGCTCCAATGCGGGATGAAAATCAGTTGCATGCAGCAGTCGTTGAGTTGGTGGCACTTGACGATGCGAAGATCAAATATTCAACGGTTCAGAATTGGTATCCAGGGGATATGCAGGGTCGCGGTGGCATCTACAACTTTGTCACCAAGCGTGGAGATTGCAGGGGTGACCGCTCACACATCTCATGGACTCAAGTTGAGACCGGCTCTGCGGTTACCTGGAAATATCCCAGCTGCATACTACGTGGTAAGGATAGTGTGGGTGAATTCTATTCTGTTGCAGTGACCAAGGGTTACCAGCAGGCAGATACCGGCACCAAAATGATCCATATTGGTGAGAACAGCCGTAGCACCATTGTCTCAAAAGGCATATCTGCAATGAAAAGCAGTAATACCTATCGGGGATTGGTCAGGGTGGCAGCCAAAGCAGAAAACGCGCGCAATCATACCCGATGCGACTCTCTGTTGATCGGTGATCGTTGTGCCGCACATACCTTTCCATATATCGAAGTGAAGAATCCCACGGCCCAGGTGGAGCATGAAGCAACCACCTCCAAGGTCAGTGAGGATCAACTTTTTTATTGTCGGCAACGGGGTCTCTCTGAAGAAGATGCCGTGTCGATGATCATCAACGGTTTTTGTAAAGAGGTCTTCAAAGAGTTACCGATGGAGTTTGCGGTTGAGGCCCAGAAACTGCTGGCAGTGAGCCTGGAAGGGGCTGTTGGTTAAACAGTTTTCGACACAATGCAGTATGAGTGAGGATATAGAGATGTTATCGATTAAGAGTTTGACCGCCAACGTAGAGGGTAAAGAGATCCTGCGAGGTATTGATCTTGAGATCAAGCCAGGTGAAGTACACGCCATCATGGGGCCGAACGGCTCTGGTAAGAGTACTTTGGCACATATCCTCTCGGGTAGGGATGGCTATACCGTAACGGGTGGAGAAGTCTCCTATATGGGGATTAATCTGCTGCAGCTTGAGCCTGAAGAGCGCGCTCAAAAAGGACTATTTTTAGCGATGCAGTATCCAGTGGAACTGCCTGGTGTGAACAACATGACCTTCTTGCGAGAGTCGATGAATTCAATACGTAAGGCCAGAGGCGAACCCGAGATCGATACTCTGAGTTTTATGAAGCAGGTTAAAGAGAAGGCAAGGTTGGTGAAGCTGGATGAAAAACTGCTGAAGCGTTCAGTGAATGCAGGGTTTTCAGGTGGCGAAAAGAAACGTAATGAAATCCTGCAAATGGCGATGCTGGAGCCCAATCTTGCGATTCTGGATGAGACCGATTCCGGGCTTGATATTGATGCACTACGCACAGTGGCCGATGGGGTCAATATGTTGCGCTCTGCGGATAGGGGAATGATTGTGGTGACCCACTACCAGCGACTGCTGGACTATATCGAACCTGATCGAGTGCATGTGCTTGCTGGTGGTCGGATCATCCGCTCTGGGGGTAAGGAGTTGGCCCTGGAGTTGGAGGCCAAAGGCTATGGCTGGCTTCTAGAGGAGGCTGCTGCGTGAACGCCCCATTAGAAGAGTACAAAAGCAAGGCGCGAAACAGCATCGAATGCCTGATGAAACCGGATGATGGTCTGTTTGATCGACGTCTGGCGGCATTGGCGCGATTTGAGGAGCTGGGTTACCCCAATCCACGTCTTGAAGCCTGGCGCTATACCTCTGTTGAGGGTCTGCTAAAGCAGGATTTTGCAACACCACCTGCTGACATCACGGTGAATCAGCTGGAAGTTGAAACGCACTTCCTTAAACAGCCGGTTGCTGGCCGCCTGGTCTTTGTCGATGGGCTCTACCAGGCCCAACTCTCCGAGTGTCAGCATACAGGGATCAAGATCAGCAGCTTGAAATCCGCTCTGGCTGAAGGCAATCGAAGGGTGCTCGAGGCAGTGGGATCACAGACCGGACTGGGGGAGGATGGCTTTGCCGCCCTCAATCTTGCCGGTTTTCAGGATGGTGCTCTGATTCAGGTGCTCGAGGGGGTCAAGCTGAGTGCTCCTATTGAACTTCTGCACTTGACCAGTCGTCAGGCAACTGGCTGTAAAATTCCTACACGCCACCTGATACTAATGGAAACGGGGGCTGATGCTGAGTTGATTGAACGATATCAGTCACTGCAAGAGGGCATCAGCAGTTTCAATCACCTTGTGTATGAGATCAGTTTGGCTGAATCAGCTCAACTCACTCATAAGCGACTGCAAATGGAGAGTGACCAGGCTTACCATCTAAGCGATATTCATATCGCATTACAGGCGAGGGCCAACTATCGAGGGGTCAATGCTGCGGTTGGTAGTCGATGGTCACGCACGGTTCTGCATAATCGTTTTATGCAAGCCGATGCCCATTGTGAGTTGGATGGGCTCTATCTGGTTAGTGATGGTCAATTGAGTGATTATCATCTTGATGTCGATCATCAGGTGCCACATTGCACAAGTAGAGAAAATTTCAAAGGCATTCTGCGTGGCTCTGGCAGAGCCGTTTTCGATGGACTGATTCAGGTGGGCGAACAGGCGCAAAAGAGTGAAGCCCATTTGCATAATGCCAATCTGATGCTGTCACGGCGTGCTGAAGTGGACACCAAGCCTCAGCTGATGATTCTGGCTGATGATGTAGTGTGTAGTCATGGCACGACAGTTGGCCAGTTGGATCAACAGGCGATGTTCTATATGCGTTCCCGTGGACTCAATGAGGAGCAGGCAAAGCGACTGCTGTGCCAGGGTTTTATTGCAGATGTGGTAGAGCGATTTGAACATCCGGAACTGATAGAAATATTAAATCAAAGAGTAAGCTTTCAGGAGACGTTGGCTGAATCTTGATGAGGATTCCAGGTTGAACTTTTTTAGCACCAATAAAAGCGAAGCAGAACCCCCATCTCGGGATGATCTGATCGATGCTCTAAGAACCGTTTATGACCCGGAGATTCCGGTAAATATCTATGATCTTGGATTGATATATCGGTTGGATGTAGATGATCAGGGCAGAGTTGAGGTGGAGATGACGCTCACTGCTCCTGCCTGTCCTGTAGCGGGTACTTTACCCAAAGAGGTAGGCCGGGTAGTCGATGCAGTGCCGGGTGTGCGTGATGCCACGATACGTCTGGTGTGGAATCCTCCCTGGAGCAAAGAGCGAATGAGTGAAGAGGCTTTGTTGCAGTTAGGTTTGATGTAGGTTATTGACCCTCCGCGCAAGTCACTGGATTAATGAGGTGTAAAGATGTCTATAGAATTAACAGATAATGCTGCCAGACATGTAGAAAAAATGTTGGCGAGTCATGGTTCTGGTATTGGCTTGCGACTGGGTACGAAAAAAAGTGGCTGCACAGGTTTTGCCTATATTGTCGATTATGCTGAGCATGTCGATGACGATGACAATGTTTTTGAAAGTCATGGTGTGAAGGTGGTGGTTGATAGCAGTAGTCTCTCTATGCTGGATGGCATGACCATTGACTATGTAAAGGAGAACGCACTCAATGAAGGGTTCGAATTTATTAACCCTAATGTTAAGGAGAGTTGTGGCTGTGGTGAATCGTTCAGTGTATGACGGTTTTCGCCTGCTGTGGATTGTCAGACTATGACTACGCTATCAAATGCCGAGAGCATTGAACATATCGTCGAAACCTTTGAGTTTCTTGAAGATTGGGAAGCACGTTATCAGTATCTGATCGAATTGGGTGAGCAGCTTCCGCGTATGCCGGATGAGATGAAAACGGAGCAGAATTGGGTCAAACCCTGCATGAGTAGAGTGCATGTGGAGGCTCAGAGGGATCAGCTTGATCCGCAACTTATTCAATTTACGGGTGATTGTGATACAGCAATAATCAAAGGTGTTTTGGCACTATTGATCGATCTGTTGTCGAATCTCACTTTGGGAAAGATTCAGGATATGGATGTGGATAGTCTGTTCAAACGGCTGCGCCTGGAAGAGCATCTCAGCCCCAACCGGCACGTAGGTATCTATGCCATTGTCGATAAGATGGTTGAGAGAGCTGCTGCCGTGACGAGCAGCAACGATACGGCAACCTGAAAGGGTTGCCGGGTTTAGGGCATAAGCAGTTAATAGAGGTGCCCTTAATAGTTTGGGTTACTCACTGGCGCAGAGAATGTTTGAGTTCTGTTCTCCTGCCCGGGCCAGTTGTTCAAGGCTGGAAAGTACATTCATACTGGCATCTTCCATTTGGGAGATAGCATCGATCCCTGCCTTGCGATCCCCGTTATTGGCGCATTTCAAAGCAAGCTTACCATTTTTGTGTACCTCATTATGCGGTGCTTCGATCTCACGATATCCAGGCAGTTGAGAGAAACAGGCCAGACCTTCCCCTTGGTAGTACCAATCGCCCAGACGGCAGTTCTTGTGATCCGGTAATGAGTCTGGATCAAGGTCTGCTAGACCCATGAAGGATTTATAGATACCAAACTTAAATATTAAATGATCCAGTTTGGCAAGCTCGACAAATGCCCGCAGCGAAGTAGAGGCGATTGTGCCCTCCATCATCTTCGAAAGTTCAAATTGCTGCTTTATTTTTTCTATGGATTGGGAGACCTGGGTCTGGAAGTTGTCGGTTACATCCATGACTGATGACATGGTCTCAACAGACTTCTTTGTCTCTTGGGTAATGGTATCCACCAGTGTGGCGATTTCGGATGTCGCTTCGCGGGTTCTGCCTGCAAGATTCCGCACTTCATCGGCAACAACTGCAAAACCGCGTCCCATTTCACCGGCCCTGGCAGCCTCTATGGCAGCATTCAGTGCCAATAGATTGGTCTGTTCAGAAATTCCCTGAATGATAGAGACGAAGTTACTGATGCTATCTGCAATAGTGCTCAACTTGACTACACTCTCAGAGCTCTCCTTTGAAATTGCAGTGACATTTTCGATCTCACTACTCATTATTTCCACCCCGGAGATAGCCTGAGAGGAGATTTCAGAACCCTTGATGGCATTCTGCTTCTCCTCCTTCATGGAGTTCGCGGTATGGCTCAAGGAGTGTTGAAGTTGCGTAAAGGACTCACCAAAACTGATGAAATTACTGAATAATTGCTGCTGTAACTGCTGGTCAGTTTTTGAGCTTTCTGATTCGTTCCTTAATACTTCATTCTCTTCCGTGAGGTTGGCTACCTGTTGTTCGAGAGCCTGAATCTGATCACTTTGCTGAGATATCTGCTGCATCTGCTGTGTGATTGTTTTTTTGCTGCTTAGGCCAAACATGGCAAACCTCGCTGAGAACTGCTGTCAATTGAGCTGTAGTAGAAGGGGTATCGGCTGGTATGATTTTTTTTGAAGTCGATCTGACCAAGGCTCGGTGAATAATTGGGGTATTCAGGGCTCTGAGAGTTACCGAACATACCGCACGGCCCACATGTGAAACCTTTGGCAGGTACGCCTGACAATAGATCACTCCAGTTGAAGTTCAATACGACCGCTGATTTCAACGCTCAGGGTTTGACTGCCGGCCTCGATGGCTGGTGCTGATGGGCTGCTTTCGAGTGCCATCATTGTGCCGCGCATGCGGTAGGGTTGGGGTGACTGGTCGATTGTCTGGAGGCTCATCTCCAGCAGACGATAGTGGCTGCGTTGCATTTGCTGAGTGATCTGTTCAGCCCGTTTGCGAAATGCCATGATTGCCTGATTGGTGAGTCTCTCTTCTACCGCTTCCCGGCGCTCTGTAGAGATCTTGTAGCTGAGGGATTCCAGAGCGAGACTCCCTTGTAAGCTTCCCAAAAGGCTACTCATAGCCTCACTCTCCTGGCTCTCCAGCCGAATCGATTGGCGTACCCGCCAGCCAATGAGTTGCTGTTTTTGGTAGCGGGGTGAGGTTTGGTAGCTATGGGTGCTGACTTTAATACTCTTCTGCTGTTTCGCTTTTTGTAAAGCTTGAGTGATCAGTTGATTGACTTGATCGGTCAACTGGCCAAGGTCAGAGCCCTCCTTTTGGGCATACATCACAGCAATCTGTATATCATTCTCCACTTCCATCTTCGCAGAGGTGCTGAGCCTGACCTGGTCGTAGTGAACCGTACTCTCTTCCGCGAATAGAGATTGAGTGGCGCTCAGTAGGCCAATGAAAATAAGGCCAGTTGTCTCTCTTAACCATCTATGCCGCATAATGCCTCCGAATGAACTTATTTATATAACGAATCACTGCTATTTCCCATTCACTCTCAATCACCCAAAAGCAAGCATTCAAGCCCCTCTCTCTTGACGGGAGAGGGTGAGCATCAAGGGTTTGATGCAATTACAGTGTAAACCGTACTACCCTATCAATCCTTGAATTGTAGATTGTTGATGCAGTTATTGAATGCTCCCCCTCTCCCCCGACCCCTCTCCCGCAAGGGGAGAGGGGAGTAAACTATGTCCCAGCCACACATAAACTATGTCCCAGCCACACATAAACGATGTCCGATTTGTACATTACTCTCCACTCTTATCACACGACGGCTGAGTGTCGTAATACTTATGATCTGATTAGTAAGCAGTGATAGTAAATCTATTTATTGATTGAAAAATAGTTTAAAAATTAACCGGACGCCATTGTCGTCAGTTTCAGTTGGCGTGAGCCAAGCCAAATCGCCAGCCTCTGTAGTGGATGACGATTTCCGCCGGGGCGCCAGGTCTGTCGCAAACGATTTTGATAGGCATCAAATTGTAGGCCTATGGGGGCTGCTGGAACCCTGCCCCGGTTCAACAGCAGTTTAAGCACTTGACTGGCTGCGATGCCGGCACACAGTTCACACCCCATGGCTGTAGATGGGCCGCGTTTGGCAATCAAGTCGATCCGTTGCGGTTCAACCAAATAGGCTTGATGGAGTCTTGCCGGAGCCAGCCCAACTAAAAATCTTAGATATTGTTGATACTCTTCCGCCTTTTCGAGTTGGAAATAGGATTCGAAACTCATCTTGCCGGGAAGGAAACAGAGCAGTGCTGAACCCATGCCTAAAGGGGCGGCTGTGACGGCTGGTATGCCTAATTCATGAGCGGCTGCAAATACAGCACGTCTGGCATCCATGGCAAAAAAATCGAGGCCATCCAGATAGAGATCGCAACCTTCAAGAAAATCTATTGCCTGACTCGGTATCACTCCATTTGGAAATGATCTGATTCTAAGCTCGGGATTGATGGATAGTGCTGCCTGGCTCATGCAGTCGAGTTTTGGCTGGCCAACAGTGTTGAGATTGGCGCCGGCCTGACGATTAAAATTTTCAACCGCAAAAGTGTCGAAATCTGCCAGATTAAACTCACCAATCCCAAGGCGGGTCAGGGTCAACAGGTGGCTGCCACCAACGCCACCCAGCCCCGCGATCGCTACTCGGGCTTGACGCAAGCGTTGCTGCTCCCCTTTTGTTACCCAGCCAATATTTCTTGAAAAGGCAGTCTGATAGTCAAAGCCTGTCATTGGAGTGTACCCGCATTGAAAGCTGCGGTGCCTGCCAGGGCTGTTGTTCCAGAGTCTCTTTGATCAACTCATAAAGTTCCAATATTTGATCAGGCATATGACTGGTTAACTGATTTCGCGGTAGCTCGAAAAGCGCTCTCTCTCCCTGTAGTTCAAAGTGATCACTTATCTTCTGGAAATGGAGTCCGTAGCGTTTCAAGAGGCGCTGTAATCTTGGTTCCATGACGACCAGTACCAATTCAAGCTCGCAAAGCTCAGCCAATGCAATAGAAGAAAGGTAGAGACCAATGGCGATATTGGGGAAGTTGCGTCTCTCTTCCTCTGTAAATATGGTATTGCTGTTGTGTTGATCGAGAATGAATGGTCTGCCCGATTCATTTGAGCGGCGACGAAAGTGGTCTGGAACTGCCAGGCGGGATATCTCTCCAACAGATGCCGATGGCGATTGGTTCAAATTACTATCAGCAATCTCGGGAATGGAATGTAGTCGATAAGGCAAATAAGCATCGCGACGATCTGGTTGCGGTACTACTAATCGAACGCACCCGGCAACATCACCTGTGCGCTTATGTTCAAGCAGACAGTGATGCGCATAGTTGTCGCAATGATCTGTCTCCAGACGGCTGTTGTTGATTGCTTCCCATCCCAGTTCTTCAGCGTATACCTTGTATCTGATGCTGTAGCAGAAACGCTTCTGGTGTCGGGAGGCTGCGTATCGAGGTAGGAAGTATTTAGAAAAATTGTTAGCCAGACTCTCCATGTGTCACTCCATTAAGTATCGCGTCCAGATCTGATTTTTATTGGTTTTTTTACCTGAAATCCGGAGGCTTTTATTTAATTTTTTCCTTGATTCTCCAAAAACAAACACTGGATCAGGAACTTGACTGGGTGTGTGGCAGCAGGGTTTACTGAAAAGAGGGCGGAACATCGCACCATAACGGTGTCGATCAATGCAGACCCTGCGTAGTTCAGCCACCACAAGATGATTCATGGTTCGATCGGAGATCGATTAAACATAGCGATAAGAGAAGCTGTTTTAAATGATCTGGCACAATCAACAGAGACTATTCCTACCCTTTCGGTTGTCATTCCCATGGGGTTATCCTTCTGCTGTGAATCGCAAAGTCGAACTCTATTCGGTAAAAAGCTGGTTATATCTAATTTAGATATAGTTCAATTTGCGAGTGTCGTCGTGTTTGAATGTGTGTAAATGTGTAAAATATTTCAATTTTTGGTCACAGTGGGTTTGTGTGACGGTTGCTACCGATAACTCATTTTCTGGGCAGGAAAGCCCAAATGGATGGGTTTGTCATTAACGGTCTCTTTTGATCTGTGTCATGGATTAGGTGCAAAGTGATTAAGAAAACCGCTCAATGAGCGCTATATTGTCGACCACGATGTTGTGGGATTAATGGAATGAATAGTTTAGAGAAGATGTATATTACAATTAGCGAATCATTGGGAATTTACACAGCTGACCAACTCTACGAGTTGTTCACTACCAAGGATCATGGGCTACCTATCTCCCGGCATCGAGCAGCAATCATACAGAGCCGGGTTTTCTTTTTTTGCGTCGTTTTTGCCATTCTGGTGCCCGCTTGGTCGATAATCGACCTGCTGTTTCTACCCAGTGCACTGTGGGGTGGGTTATTGTCTATCAGGCTGGTCTCTGGTCTGGTGTTTGGTATTCTCGCCTGGATTTCGCGCAGAGAGCCGACAATGACGCTTGCCCGTCTGCTATTGGCTGGAATGTTGGCGGTAACGCCGATATTTTATCTGGCCTCAGGCTATTGGATCTCAGACTACCCACTGAGCAGTCAGGAACAGATTATCGCTGGGCTCTACGGATTGTTACCCTTCGTGATGGTGGCCGGGTTAACCCTTTTTCCACTGACACTGCTGGAGTTTGTGATCTATGCGGTGCCGATGTTTCTGATTACCCTGATTTCAGCTTATCCCGACTCCACTGCTGAGATTCCTCATGCTGTTTCCACCATGTGGTTGCTTATTCTGATTCTTGGTGTGGCACTCTTCTCTTCTCTGACCCAATTGCGCTACATGCTCTCCCAGGTGAGTCGTGCAAGCTATGACGTACTCACTGGCATGCTAACCCGGCGTGCAGGTATCGAGGTGTTGGATCTGCAGTTCCGCCTGGCATCTATGGGTGGGGCATCGATGTCGATCCTCTATTTCGATCTTGATAATTTTAAAACAGTTAATGACACCTATGGTCATGATAAAGGTGATGAGGTGCTTAAAGCCGCTTCCGAGCAGATCTGTAACAGTGTGCGGAAAGGGGATAGTGTGATTCGTTGGGGTGGTGAAGAGTTTGTGGTGGTACTGCCTACAGCAGATCCACGTGAGGCTAATGATGTGGTGAGCAGAATTATGCACGCAGGTGTCGGGGAACGGCCTGAGGGTGGCCCGGTAACCGCCAGTATTGGTGTTGCTGAAGTCCAGGAGGACAATTTGAATGACTGGAAGTCGCAGATAGAGTTGGCTGATCACCGCATGTACACCGCCAAGACCACTGGTAGGGCAAGATGTATTGGTGTCGATGGCGAAGCCATACACTGGGTTGGGTTGGATCAGAAAGAGACAGCAGAGCCTGTTTGATCAAGATTCGTTTTACTCCGAAGCGCTCTATTCTCTGGCTTCGAGTAACACCCCTTCAGCTATTTTATCACTCGGGTGAACGATGATGCGTTCACCCGAAGTTAGCCCATCAATGATCTCCGCCTCGAAACCAGTACGACGGCCGATGGTGACCTGTCGTTGTTTCGCAACACCGTTCTGTTCGACAAATACGGCCCATACATTACCATCACGAAAGAGTGCGGTGAGGGGAAGTTTCAAAATATTCTCTCCCTGGGATAGCACGATTCGCACGTCCACCTGATAACCGTGGGCTATACGCATCCAATCTGCTTTGGGTGAAGTGAAGTCGATGATTACATTAACCCGCTGTTCCTCTATACCCAGAGCAGAGATCTTGGTGAAACCAAAGGGTTCAATACGTCTTACCTTGCCGGTGAGAGTCTGATCTCCGCCCCAGTTTTCAATGAAAACCTGTTGGCCCGGTTCCACTTTTACCGCGTCTGTTGAGAGAAGGTCTGCCACAATCTCCAGCTTACCAGGGTCGCCAATCTCCAATAGATGCTCCCCGGCACTGACCACGCCTTCGCTTTTATGATGAATTTTCAGGATACGGCCATTGACTGGCGAGCGGATCGGTACACATTGGCAGTCTTGGCTGTTGCCGCGGGGTTCAGCGGGTGAGATCAGTTCAGCATTGGCTCGATCGAGTTCCGCCTGGCGTGCCTGACGATTGGCAATGGCAGTCTCCATGGCTGCCTGACGAGTCAGGTAGGTGCGCTCTGCAGATTCCAGTTCTCTGGCGGAGATTACCGCATCATTTCTTAAACTTTTGGCTCTCTTAAGTTCACTGAGTGCAAAATCAAGTTCAACCCTGGCCTCTTTCACAGCAGCATCCGCCAGGATTCGGTTTGCTTCAGCGGTACGAATGTCAGCCCTGGCCTGGGCTTCACTGCGGGGATCGAGAAGGGTCGAATCGATAGGTTCGATTTCTGCAATCAGGGTCTCATTGGCCACCACCTCATCCCCAACCTCGGCCTCGATGCGCATCGCCCGTCCGCTGATCGGGGCGGAGAGGGTGAAGACATCACGGACTCGGGTTTCTCCCTCCTCATCGATGGTGACAACCAGTTCGCCAGGTTCAAGGGTCAGCAGGTCAACCGAAATAGGTTTAGCAGTGAAGGCCCAGATCAGTGAAGCTACCAGGATCAGGCTCAACACGCCCCAAATAGTGATACGTTTCCAGTGTGCACTCATAATCATTCACGCGTTTTTAGTACAGCAATCAGATCGAGATGGTCGAGACGTCTCCGCACAACGGCGGCAGAGAGGGCGGTAGCCCCGAGTGTAACCATTACTGCGGTGGCGTCTGTGGCGGCTTTAATTACCAGAGGAATACGATACAGCTCCGTATTCATGGCGTTTGTCATCAGCCAGCCCAGGCCATGGCCAATGAAACAACCCAGGGGTAGGCCGACCAGGATCAATAGTGCCGCCTCTCCCAGCAGGATGTAGGAAATTTCCCCTGATTGAAATCCCAATACCCTGAGGGTAGCCAATTCACGTCCCCGTTCTGAAAGGGCGATGCGGGTACTGTTGTAGACTACGCCAAATCCTAAAGCACAGGCAAAGGCGGCGAAGAAGGTGATATAGATCATCAGGGTTTCTGCCATGGTGCGGTTGAACTCCTGCACAGCTGCATCCTTCAGATTGACCGATGAGACTTTGGGTAGTGATTTCAGGATACGATAGAGCTGTGGCAGTTGTCTGTCATCCACCAGTAGGTTGACCGCCTCCAGACTTGCACCCTCTCCCATCAACCGATTAAAAGCGTGGATATGCATATAGGCAGGCATGCCCATATAGGTCTCGAACAGTTTTACCACCGGGATCAAGGCCTTTGGCTGCTTACCCTCCAACACCTCTACCCAGACCGAATCGCCGATTTTCACATTGAGCTTTTCAGCCAGCTTTGTGGAGAGCAGCAGGCCCTCAGGAGGGATAGATACAACCTGGCCGCTGGCATCGAACACCCGCTGTAGTTGTGGGTTTGGTTGAATCCCTTCGATGGCCCCTCGATGGCTGAGATGTGCAGATTTCAGGTCGGCACTTTTTAGTCGTAATGGTTCTGCTGCAAGTACACCGGGCAGACGTCTGAATTCGTGTAGGGTGCTGTCTGATTGGCTCTCGACCAGGCCGACAGTCATGTCCTGACGCTGAGTATCGTAAAAATTGACCTGCACAATCTCTTCAATGGAGTCGATCCACTGTAGTGCCATGACCATTACCGATACCGACAGGGCGATGCCAATAGTGGTGAGCAGAGCGCGCAGTGGTGTGCGGAATATCTGCCGCAGTATGATTCGACTCGGCTGGTCGAGCCATAGTGCCAGGCGGCTGCTGGAGAGTCGGCTCTTGCGGTACATCGGCGGCGAGGGTGGGTTCATCGCCTCTGCTGGTGGCAGGGTTGCTGCGTATCGAACCGATCCCAGAGAGCCCACAAGTGCTGCAACCAGACTGACCACCGCACCAATCGCAAACACACCGGGATCCGGGCGGAAGATAAGTAGAGGAAAGCGAAAGAACTCGGCATACATTTCGGTATTTACTCGCCCAAGCCAGGCACCCAACAGCCATCCCAGAATGATCCCTACTGAGGTCATCGCTATGACCATTTTTGCGTAGTGCCAGGCGACCTGCCAGTTGCTGTAACCGAACGCCTTCATGAGGCCGATTTCACTACGGTCCGTAGCGATCAGACGACTCAAAACCATGTTGCTGAGAAAAGCGGCCACCGCTAAGAAGATGGTGGGCAGAATGGTCGACATGGTTTTTAACTGCTCGATTTCATTCATCAGAAACCAGTTAGAGATCTGATTCTTTCTGGCTATCGCTCCACGACTGCCATAGCGCTCAAGAATCCGATCAAGTGCTACGATGATCTGTTGCGGATTGGTGCCGTGTAGCAAACCAATACTGATCTCATTGAAAGCGCCATCCAGATCATAGGCGGCAGCCAGAGCCTCCCGCCCCATCCACATGATCCCGAAGCGCTTGTTGTCCGGCATCAGTGCCCCTGGACCAATGGTGTAGATGAACTCCGGTGAGAGGGCCAGTCCAACAACGGTGAGGGTGCGTTGATGTCCGTTCATCAAGGCTTTGAATTGATCTCCAACCTGTAGATTATGGGCTTCAGCAAAAGGTTCGTTGAGCACCACTTCGTCTGGATGGCCAAGGGTGACCAATCGCCCGGATCTTAAAACCAGCTGATTCAAGAGTGGGTCGCCCTGTTCCGGGATAGAGACCAATTGTCCGACAACAGGCTCTTCGAAACCTTCAATCGAGAGGGTGGCCATCTGTAGAATTCGCTCCTCAACCGAACGCACTCCCGGCAAGGTGCTTATGCGCTCAACCAATCGACTGGGGGCTCGCTTGACCGTGGCAAACACATCGGCGAAGCGTTGTCTCTCATAGTAGGCGGCGGCAGTATCCTGTAGTGCCTGGAGTGCCGATAGCGACATCACCAGAACAGCAACACCAGAGGCAATAACCACAGCAATCGCTAAAACCTGTCCTCTCAATTTCCACAGGTTGCGTAGCAATTTCAGGTTCAGGGCGCGCATCGGTTTACCAACTTAACTCATTAGCTTGCTGTCGGCTGCTGTTCTGCTCACTGTTTACAACCCGGCCGTCACCAAAGTGAAGTACCCGGTCTGCCATGCCGCCAATAACACTATTGTGGGTAATGACAGCAGTGGTGGTACCCATCTCCCGGTTGACCCGCTCAATCGCCTCCAGCACCAGAATACCGGTATGGCTGTCTAAAGCGCCGGTTGGCTCATCACAGAGTAGAACATCGGGTCGTTTTGCGATGGCCCTGGCAATGGCAACTCGCTGTTGTTCCCCCCCTGAGAGTTGCGCGGGAAAATGATTCAGACGTTCACCCAGGCCAACCAAAGCGAGGGCTTCGGCTGGATCCATCGGCTGAGTGGCAATCTCTGTCACCAGGGAGACATTCTCCTGAGCAGTGAGACTGGGAATGAGATTGTAGAACTGAAATACGAAACCGACATGATCCCGCCGGTATCTGGTCAGCGTGGATTCATCACCGGTGGTGATCTGCATATCGCGAAAATAGACCTCACCACTGCTCGGCGTATCCAAACCGCCGAGGATGTTGAGTAGTGTGGATTTACCGCTGCCGGAGGGGCCAAGCAGTACTACCAGCTCACCTTCCCTGAGTTGTAGATCCACCCCTCTCAAGGCATGCACATCGACACTGCCGGTGTGGTAAACCTTGGTCAGCCCCTGACCTTGCAGGGTGATCTCTGAGGGTTTGCTGGATCCTGAATAGTTCACGACTTACTCCATGTGATAGAAGTATAGATCAGCTTTAGTCTCCTCTACTCCTCCTTTTCAATGACCTGTTGTTCCTGCTTTGGTTTTCGCCAGGATGCGAATAACAGGGTAAGCAGCCCGAGGATCAGTTCATCGGCAAAAGGAATAAAATCCGGAATCAACAGGTCGAGAAAGAAAAGGCTGGCAGTAAGCAGGAAAAGCTGTCGAAAGCGAAGTTTGTCTGCGAATTTCAAAAATGCGGCAATTAACGGTATTGAGTGCATGGCTGTTGGCCCGCTTGTTGGTTATATCTGTCTCTATCTGTTGATATTAGCGAAGTTTAGGCTCGATAGAAAAAATGGGGTTGGCTTTGAATGAAAAATAGCGTCAAGCGGTAAATTCTTCTGAGGATCCCAAACATTAGTGGGGTTCGTTGCTGATGAAGATGAAGAAAGCAATCTTTCTTGCGGTGGGGTGTAGGGGTATTGCTACCCACCAAAAGTAGGGTATCTGCCCATAATAATAAAACAGTCATATTGGTAGGGTTTCTATTAACTGTTTCACAATCAGAAATATTCATGCCTTGGGTGTTATTGGTTCTTTGAATCTGCAGTGAGCGTCAAGGCAGCAACAATCAGTGAAACGTGTGAGGATGGATTGGGGTGTTCTGTGTCGTGCAGAAAAAAATAAGAAGGGGTTTGCGTGAACGACATGCCATACAGCTGTTTCATGGTATGTCGATTACGGGCGATTGCAGCTGGTTACAAGTACGACTCTAAATATTTCAGGTAAGCAGGTTTTTTCTGGCCAATCTGGCCAGCTTGTTTGCCTGTGCTTTATAAAAAACACTTCGCCCATTCTGGATTAACTGCTCCAGCCTCCAATTAAGAAGAGCTATTTGAGAGCAGTAACTGCCGGGCTGGATATGGGGTGTCAGTGAGGCGTTGTTCCGTAGTATGGCTTGAACATCGGATCTCAGTGCATACAGCCTGGCCCATATTTTCAAAATGGGAGAAATTAATGAGTCTGAACCTCGCAAACCTACATCGCACAGCTTTGTGCCTGTTACTACTCTTGGGTGGCTTGGTGGTAAACGAGCAAGCAGCCGCAGTACCGGCGTTTGCCCGTCAAACCAGCATGCCTTGTACCGCTTGTCATTTCCAACACTTTCCTGCACTGAACTCATTTGGGCGTTCGTTTCGAGCTGGGGGGTACACACTTACCGGTGGCCAGGGTCTGATTGAGGGAGATGATATCTCTTTGCCACTGATGCTGAATGCCTCGGTAGTAACCAAGCTTCGCTATCAGAAAACCAACGGCAATACAGATGAAGGCAGCGACTATGGCCGGATTGAGTGGCCTGATGAGGCCGCCTTGCTGGTAGGTGGCAAGTTGGCCAAGGACGCTGGATTTCTTATGGAGCTCGGCTTGTTGGATGGCAGCTCGTTTCTCTCCACTAAGGTGCACTTTAATGTGGCCAAATTTGGCGCAACACAGTTGAGTGTAATACCCTTTTCAACTGACGGATTGGGTGCGGGTTATGGTTTCGAACTACTGAATACCGGAGCACAGCGTTCTCAACGTCCAATAGAAGAGCGTAAGGGTTTCAGTGCTGCACAAGCCTTGGGCTTGGGGAGTGGTGAAGCGACGGGTATAGCGCTGGTGGCTTCAGGTCATAACTATTTTGTAAATTATACCCCCTGGGTGCCTGGTTGGGAGGAGAACAACACAACCGTGAAACCTTCAGGGTTGGCCCACTATTTTCGCGCGGCCTATACCCCTTTTATCGGCAGTTGGGATACCGGTTTTGGCGTTCAGGTCTGGAGCGGAGATGCTGAAGCGAAAAATCATGGAGATGATAGTGTTATTCCAACGGATGGCTGGGTGGTTGATGCCCAGATGCAGGGTAATCTCGGAAATATGCCGCTGGGGCTCTACGGTAGCTTTGGCCAATGTTCAGGTACCGATGCAGCGAATACCGGTTTGACACATTTTGCAGATGGTGGGGTGTGTAATGGTGCTGAAGATGCAGATTCTTTTGCGATACTAGGGCAATTGGGCGTGCTGCCTAATAAAGCGAATATATTTCTTGCCTATCGAACCTTGGATGATGGTTCTGACGATGACAACAAGTTCAATGCAACAACCATTGGCGGCAACTATATGTTCTCACAGAATATCCGTTTCGAGCTCTATTATGTGAAAGAGAGTGGAAGCGGTATCGATTCCCGTGCCGATGAGCGTGACAGTAAATGGCTGTTTCAGCTGTTTGCCGGCTATTAATGCCCTGTTGATTATTAATCGGTTATCGAATCAATACCCAGATAACTTCGCCATGAGGGCGGAGTGTCAGAAACCTATGAGGATAGACTCATGAGTAGAATTGTTACTAGAGTTGTCGAGTTCGCAGTGATGTTCAGTGCGTTGTGTCTGATTTCAACATCAGTTTTAGCAGCAAGTGCCTATGAAGGGTACACCCTGTTTAATCAAACCTGTTTTTTATGTCATGGTGTCAGCGGTAAAGGAGATGGTCCCCTGGCAAAAAAACTGGACTCTGAGCCAGAAGACCTTACCACTAACGGCAAAACCGATGATGCACGCTTGTTTGGTCTGATCAAAGGTACCATCAAGCACGGTACAGAGAAAAGCGAGATGCCAAAATGGGGGTTGGCAATGCCTGAGAATCAAATACATTCTCTGATTGCCTATATCCGTTTTCTGCAAAAATCAAAGCATGCTTTGACTGGTGATCCCGAAGTGGGTCAGCAGGTTTATATGGCAAAGTGTGCAGCCTGTCATGGCAGAACTGGAGAGGGCGATGGCCCGTTGACAGAATTGTTGTCTATGAAAGCGAAGAATCACACCAACAGTGTTGAGATGGATAAGCAACCAAATAGCTATTTGACTGAAGTGATCACCTATGGGACGCCAGGCAAAACTTTGATGCCCGGTTGGAAGGGTATTCTCTCTGAAGAGGAGATCGAAGGGGTTGTCAGCTACATAAGATTACTTTCGAAAAAATAGCTGATTACTTTTTGAATCCGTTTATCGCTAAGGCCTGAAGTATAAAGATAAGCTACTCAGCATGATTAACATTGTATAGGTGGGGCATGGCCCCACCCTACGCCTATAAGGACAGGTAGGGTGGGGCCATGACCCACCAAAAAATGCTGAT
>NZ_JBSYOQ010000048.1:0-120626 GCF_058244645.1 Candidatus Thiodiazotropha sp. AKAK3 | reverse complement strand
ACCCTACGACTCTACATAGTTTTTTGGTGACGGCGTGGCCCTGCCCTAAAGAATTTCAGCGGAAAAAAGAGACGCCAGCGACCTACCGTTAATAACCGACGGGTAGGGTGCGGCCCTGCCGCACCATCACACATCAGATACCCATAAAACAACCAAAAATATCAGTAAGGATAGTCCGCCAATCCTGGATTACCCTTCACACCAACCAATTTAGGTGTATTGAGTTTGTCGATCTTGACGGTTTTCTGATCACGCAGATATTTCGCCACCACATCCCAGATCGGTTCACCTGGGGATTTGGAACCGACAGTGGCCCAACCGGAAACCGTGTAATTTTTACTCGCCTCAACTTTGGTTCCATCATCCAGGGTCATATCGGTTATGCGCTTGCCAAAACCAGCACCAGGTTCACAGACATAATCGAGTCCACCTAAGCGCACCATGTCACCACCCTGTTGATAGTAGGGGTCCTTGTTGAAAAGATTGTCACAAACATCCTCAAGGATTGCCTTGATCTCACTCCCCTTCATCTCCCTGCGATAGGTCTCAGGATAGGTGATGCAGGTCTGATCCATGACATTGTCCATGGTTATCTTCTGACCTGGGAGTACCGTTGTACCCCAACGAAAACCCGGTGAGAGGGAGATCTGAGCATCATTCACAGTAGTCAGAGCATCACAGATTACCTGGTCAAAGGTACCGTTGAAGTTACCCCGACGGTAGAGTGTCTCTTCGGTAACTGCCAGCTCCTCATTGAGCTGCTTCGCGTAAGGGGCCCGCACCTCATCGATATAAGCCTGCATCTGTTTATCTGCGGGCAGGATATTGGAAAATATCGGTAACAATCGATAACGAAAATCCCTAACTTTGCCACCCTTGACATCCAGATCCATAACGCCAAGAAACTTACCGTTCGAGCCGGCATTGGTCACCAGGGTCTTTCCGCCTGAGTTCTTAACAACGGTGGGAGCAGGCATACCATCATGGGTATGACCGCCGAATATCGCATCGATCCCGCTAACTCTGGACGCCATCTTAAGATCGACATCCATTCCATTGTGCGAGAGGACAACCACGACATCGGGTTTCTCATTCTCCCTTACGCTGTCGACAACATCCTGCATCAGATCATCCTGGATACCGAAGGTCCAATCGGGTATGAAGCGCTGTGGATTGGCTATTGGGGTATAGGGGAAGGCCTGTCCAATTACGGCAACACGGGCACCACCTACCTGTTTGATAACATAGGGCTTGAAGGCATTGCCTTCATCCTCGTCAAAACCTTCAAAATCGGAATAGTTGTAGTCGAATAGTGCCTCGTCACGAACCTTTACGTTCTGAGCGACAAATTCACCCTGAAATTCGTTGACGTTCTCAATCACCTCTTTGTCTAGATAGGTGAATTCCCAATGGCCTGTCATCACATCAACACCCAACCGGTTGCAGGCGCCGACCATATCCTTGCCTCGAGTCCAGTAGGCTGTCCCTGAACCCTGCCAGGTATCCCCGCCATCCAGCAACAGACTATTGCCAGGACCTCGGTCGTCACGAAGACGCTGCACTAAGGTCTTCAGGTGGGCAAAGCCACCTACCCTGCCGAACTTACCCGCTGCAGAATCAAAATCGAGATAACTGTAGGCGTGTGATTCGATACCACCTGGCGTGATTCCGAAATGTTTCAACAGATTGTCGCCAACCAGATGGGGCGCCTTATTGAAGGCATATCCAATCCCCAGATTGACATTCGGTTCGCGAAAATAGATGGGGTTGAGTTGGGCATGGGTATCAGTGATATGCATCAGTGAGAGATTGCCAAACTTGGGTACCTCATAGAGATCCGCGGGCTGCTTGGCAGCTGCGAAGACAGATGAAGGCATCATTCCGGCAGCTCCGGCAAGCCCCATCAGGCGTAGAAATTCACGTCTTGAAATAGTCATTCTTATCTCATCCTCCAGTTATATGGGATGCTGAACCCGCATGCCGCGGAACTGGCAGCTCTTGGGTTCACAGCTATCAACGTTTGAGGTACCTAGTGGTCGGAATTAGTCCGAATCCAATCGATTAGGTTGCCGGACTAAAAAAACCAGTTGAATCACCGGAAGGCGCCTGTTTGAAAAAAGCCCTCCAGCCATCCAACTGGCCGACATCCCCTCTCTTCGCTCCGGGCGTTCATGGGGAGGCGCTATTATCCAACCCTTTGTGGTCCCTTGAAATACCAACATACTCGACTGGTAGTTGTGGTTTTCCATAACTCATTTATTCAGAAGCCGCTCTTCACTATATTGGTCGCTGCGGGGCAATCACAAGTTTCCGGATTGATTGTCTTGATCCGGCACCAGTATGTGAATCTCTTCTGCCAGAGCAATCTACTCCTGCTCCAGGGTCAGCATCATCCTCATCAGATGAGAGAGGGAGTCTGCCTGCATCTTCTCCATTACTCTGGAGCGATGGGCCTCAACGGTGGAAAGAGTGATTCCCAGCTGCTCTGAAATATTCTTATTACGCATTCCGCTGATGACCAGGTCAAGTACCTCCCGCTCTCTGGGTGTCAGCTGATCAAGATGCTCACGAATCTCTGACAACCGAGAGGCCTCTCCCCGCATCTTCGCGTCCATCTCAATCGCTCTATGCACACTATCCAGCAAAATCTGATCACGAAATGGCTTTTCGATGAAATCCACAGCGCCTGCCTGAACTGCGCGCACTGCCATCGGTACATCCCCATGACCAGTAATGATAATCACCGGCGGAAAAATCGGATACTCGTTCAGCTTCTCCTGCATATCAAGGCCACTCATACCTGGCATTCGGATATCCACCACCAGACAACCCGGCAGGGCGCCATCAAATCGATCCAGATATTCGAGTGCCGATGCAAAACAGATTACCGGCAAGCCAACCGATTCGAAGAGTAACTTCAATGCACTCCGCACCTCTTCGTCATCATCCACTACGAACACTGTTGGTATGCTTTGATCCATCGCGTTAACCTGCCTCCCCAACTGGCAAATTGAAACTGAACTCGGCTCCGGTTCGATAGTCCGGATTGATCGACAGTTTACCACCGTGCGCCTCAATGATCCCATAACTGATGGAAAGACCGAGCCCCATGCCATCAGACTTGCTTGTCACAAAGGGATCAAACAGGGTGGATTCCAGTTCTGCTTTGATACCCGGCCCATTATCCCTAACCCAGAGTCGTATAGACTCCTTCGAATCCTCTCTTGTGACGATGTGTAGTATACGTTCTCGGTCGCTCACTTCAGCCAATGCCTCTATCGCATTACGTGCTAAATTTAGAATTACCTGCTCTATCTGTATAGGCTGTGCAAGCACTTTCGGCAATGGCTTCTGCATATCCATCTCCAGTCGCACCTCCGCGCGGTTTATATCAGGGCGGATCAGAACCGCTACTGCATTAACCAAATCGTTAACATCCACCTCTGCATTTTCCAGTGGCTCTTTGCGTACCAATCGTCGTAACTGGCGGATGATCTCTCCCGCACGATCAGCCTGAGCGGCAATCTTCTCCATCACATCCACACAGACATTGATATTAGTTCTATCGGATTCGAGGATACGCATACTCGCCTGAGCGTTCGTAGAGATCGCCGTCAGTGGCTGGTTCAACTCATGGGCTATCCCCGAAGCCATCTCACCCAAAGTACTCAAACGCCCTGCCCGAGCCAATTCGATCTGATGTTTTTGAGCCTTCTCCTCTGCATTTTTGCGCCTGGTGATATCGCGAAACACCACAACACTACCAACGGTTTTGCCGCCTTCATCCCGTATAGGCGTACTACTGTATTCCACTGGAAAGCTGGTACTGTCCTTGCGCCAAAAAACATCATCAGAGATATATCTGGCTTCGTTATCACGAAAAGTCTGATAGACAGGGCAGTCCGTCGCACGATGAGGAGAGCCATCCTTATGAGAGTGGTGCAGGATCTCATGCTGATTTTGTCCGATCACATCATCCGCACCCCAGCCGGTGATCCTTTCAGCTGCCTTATTAAAAAATGTAGATCGACCGTTCATATCCACGCCGTAGATACCGTCTGCAACGGAGTCAAGAATTAACTCATGCTGTAACTCAAGGCGATCTTTCGCCTTCTGTAACTCGTTATTCAGTCGCATCACCCATAAGGTCATCACCACCATGAACAACAACATCAGCAATCCCCCCATTAACCAGTATCGATAGCGACTGATCGCATCCACCAAGGTAAATTTACCCAGATACTGGTAGGGGGGTAATTTCAATGACATAAAGAGATCGTGTACCGGCTGATAATCGAGCGGTATGGTCCAGCCCGCATAAGCTCCGGCCAGGGCAGCATGATGATCATGAGGCATATTCAACAGTGCCACTGCAACCTGTTGTGCAAGATTATCCGCAGTATGTGCGACCTTACTGAAAGGCCACTCGGGATAGAGCCGGGTACTCAGTGCAAATGGAAATTCGCTAACCTTTTGGGGATTAATAATCCGGAAGTCTTTCAGATCGATGGTTCCAGCTGAGGCCATTCGCTCCAGGATGTCGGTTCGCACGGTACCAATATCCACTTCACCGTTTAAGACAGACATCACCACACGATCATGAATGCCACCAAACCTAAGCTCCTTCAGGTCGGAGTAGGGATCGATGTCATGTTCAACCATTTCACGCATAGCCATCTGAAACCCACCCAGTGAGGTGGTATAGACTGCCATCATGGTATGTCCGCGAATATCATCAAGGGTATTGATTTCAGAGTGATCATGGCGGGTGAAGATTACCCCCCCAAAAATCTTGTAGGGCACATCGTTTCGTCGATTGTAGAGCGTGGCAATACGCGACACCCTGTATTTCACTTCAAGATTGACATATATCCCTGGATTGACCAGAACAAAGTCCACCTCCCCAGCAGCGACAACAGGATTGACCTCATCAAATTTCAAGGGCCTGATAATAAAATCGTGTAAGGGAATGCTGGCACTTAGATACTCTGCTGTTGGACCCCACATCCTCAGCGTCGCCTGATCCCCTCGATGGCTAAGCACACCGATACGGACAGTATCGGCATATACCAGTGAAGAGCAGCATAACTGTAGCGATAGTAACCCAAAGAAAAACAGGTAGCGGAATGAATCACCGAAAATGGTCATTCACTGAGAGTATGTGAAAAAGCTGATTCTGACAAGCTATCAGCCACTTATTGATAGTGGCGAGATGCCAAAGTGTACAACTGCCTGGGATTGTCACCACAGTTCAGCAAAGCTGCCGATTGGTATGCAGGAAACCCTGTAAGAAACTATTTGCTCACCGGGTCAATCGCGTCAACGTCGATCTGTTAACGATTTCAACTTACCGATCAACGATTTTTCGTGAATCTGCTCACGCTCAATTTGCTCACGAATCAAGGCTTCCTGCAACTCGGCTTCACGCTGAAGTTTAGCCTCCTCCAGGCGTTGACGAATGGAGTTTCTTTGAGACTCATCTATCTCCAGGTCAACCATATTTGCGCGATTGCGCAGAAGATAATTACCCAGAGTATCGAGCCAGGCTTCATCCACCTTTTCCGGCTGAATGAGACTCTTCTCCACCTTAAAACCATTGAAATTGGAGACGAACATTCGTATGGAACCCAACTCAGGATCGGCCTGAAACAGAAAGTTCACCTTGACCTTTACACTCAGTTGTAAATTCAGACCAACAACCCGCTGTTCATGATCACGTATTGGCCACTCAGTATAACGCATTGTCTGGGCATCCAGAAAAGCGCAAGCCTCATCCGCCTTCGATTTGGGTGTAATCGCAAAAGTCAGTTCATTGTCAGAAATACAATTGAATCGTAATCGAACAACCCTTGTATTCTCTGAACTATCTGCATTCACGACATAGTCGGAATTCAGTAAACCTGTTACCTGACCTAGCCCGGGCAGGGAGTAATCGTGCCTCACCTCATGTTCAAGTATCTTCAACTGATCGGTCAGCTCGGAGAGATACTTCATGATGGATCGCATTGGGGATTTGAAACGCGACTGGTAGAGCTCTTCAAGTCTGGTCGCTTCGCAATTGGCGCCCTCAGCTTCTTGCTGTTTGCGGGCTTCCTCTTTTAATTTTTCCAAAAGTGACATGGCAGAGTCCTCTAACTTCCCTATTCCAAGGTTCTTCTGTAGCGCATATTCTATCGAGAAACCACCTCACAAACCAAATTAAATTATTAAGAATCTAATTCTGAAATCCATAGAGGGTTGCAATCTCATCCGCCCATAGCGTGTCATCTATGGTCTCCAGGATCAAAGGAATATCGTCAAAACGCTCATCCTGCATAATATAACGGAACAGTTCCCAACCAATCTTCCCCGCTCCAAGACTATGGTGACGGTCTACTCGTGCCCCCAACTCCGGCTTGCTGTCATTGAGATGCATACCACACAGGTATTTAAACCCGACGGTAAGGTCAAATTCCTTAAATGTCTTTTCACAGGCTGCAGCCGTACGTAGATCATAGCCTGCCACAAAGGTATGACAGGTATCGAGACAGACACCAATTCGGCTCTTATCCTCAATCCCATCAATAATGGTCGCGAGGTGCCCGAAATCATAACCTAAAGTGCTACCCTGACCAGCTGTGTTTTCAATAACTGCCGTCACCCCATGAGTCTGATCCAGACACCAATTGATCGAATCGGCAACCCGTTGCAAACTCTCCTGCTCACTAATTTTTCTTAAGGTTGCCCCAGGGTGAAAATTGAGCAGTGGCAGCCCCAACTGCTCACATCGCTGCATCTCTTCCAGAAAAGCAGATCTGGATTTCTCAAGCCCCTCCTTTTCAGGATGCCCTAGATTGATTAAATAACTATCATGTGGAAGCACATGCCGGCTTAATATACCGACACGCTTAAGGTTCGTTTTGAACGCCTCTATCGACTCTTCGCTCAATGGCTTTGCTCTCCATTGGCGCTGATTTTTTGTAAATAGAGCAAAAGCTCTGGCACCTATCGACTGAGCATTGAGGGGTGCATTCTGAACTCCCCCGGATGCACTGACGTGCGCACCAACATATTTCATCTGATAAACCCTAGGATCTATTGAGACTTCGATTATCCAGCTTTAAGAGCGCTTGGTTGGCGCCCAAATCTCTTGCCGGGTTCCAGAGAGATACTTTACCCAGGCTGTCAGTATCGATATGTTCACTGAGACAAAAAAGAGTGGAACCTTGGTTATCGGTAGTGCCTTTAAAACTGACTCATTCATTGCTGCTACCGCAGCGATCCCATAGAAAGCAATCTGCAGGATAAACAGAAACCCATAAAAACCATCGCCTAGCAGAAAGATATTGCTGACCAACAAGGAAATCAGGAAAAAGGGTACCAGCCATCTGATCAGTTTATGGGATATCAGATATAGGGAGAAACGGGGATATCTAAAGGGGTTTAACAGATTGGCTTTTTTGAAAAGAGCAGTAATGCCCCTTATGAAGGTACGTACCTTACGGTTAAACTCATCTTTCTGTGATTTTGCAGCTTTCATATACCCAAATGATTCGGATATTGAAATTGCCCTGTAGTCTTGTTCCACAGTATTGAGAACCGAATAAAAATCGGGGGCCACACCCTCTATAAATGGCGTTACTATCTCTCGTCTCTGGGCATAGAGAGATCCACTGGCCCCAACAATAGAACCTGTCGCAGACTCCTGTCTTCGCAGGAACAGTTCATATTTGCCATACAACCCCTCACCGCTATCTCCTTCGATGATATCCTCTCCAGAAACACAGCCGATTTCTGCTACAGCAAAAGGTCGTACCAGTTCGGTAATCGCCCTTGAATCTAGCATGATAGAGGCATCTGAAAAGACAACAACATCTCCAGTAGCCGCTTCCAATCCTGCATTCAGTCCATTCGCTTTGCCTTTTCTCTCCTCCAGTTCAATGAAGGTTATCTTCTTTAGCCCTTCATAGCCATGCACGATCTTCGCCGTATCGTCCGTTGATCCATCGGAGATGATCACCACCTGCAAATCACCAGAAAAATCCAACTCTCGCGTATTATCGAGCTTTCGCGAGATAACCGCCTGTTCATTATGCACAGGAATAATCAGAGAAACAGATATATCTGCTGGATAATCAAGGGATTTATAGTCAATTTTACTACTCAAAGCATTGACTAAGGACAACAGAATCGGGTACCCAAAATAGGCATAGAAAACCACGAAGAATGAGCCCCAAAGCACAAATTCCATAATAACTCTGTATATATAAAAAGTTTATATTGTCTTGGCGATTATGACATTTCTAAGCTCATTATGTAATAACCTTTTGCTATCTGGAGAAGCTTGAACAATCACCTGATTGGGCGACGTATACTGCAGCAGTTATCTCCCTTAGCAGTAATCAGGTAGAACCTGACCTGCTCTCAATCTCACTTTAAGTAATCCCATCTGCGTAGCAGGTAATTTGCCTCAAATAGGAGATCAGTAATAGAATGGCTTACACGGCACCACCTAAGCCTCGTGCAGCTTATACCTTGCTCGGTAGAAGAGCGATTTAACCTGAGCCAAAGTTATAATATCAATCATGGAATCCACTGCCGACTCTCACGATAAGAATATAGCGCTTTCGTTCATTATCCCCACAATGAATGAAGAGGAGAATATCGGGCGACTGATAGACTCAATCCATCTACACAACAAGCATATTGCTCACGAAGTGATAGTTGTGGACAACGGATCAACTGATAGAACCAGGTCAATAGCCGAAGAAAAAGGCGCCACTGTTTTGTTCGAGCCAGAATTGAACATCGCCGGCCTTCGGAATGCAGGCGCCACTAATAGCAGTGGAACTATCTATATCTTTCTTGATGGCGATGTAGAGTTAACTCAGGAGTGGTCTGAAGAGTTTCCTGTAACACGCAAGATGCTCGAAGAGGATAGAAATATTATCACCGGATCAAAATGCAGTATTGCAAACGAAGAGAACTTTCTTGAAAAATATTGGTTCTCCTCCAGTCAGGGAGAGTCAGGAAACTACATCAATAGTGGTCACCTTATCATTCACAAGGAACTCTTTGACAACATAAATGGGTTCAATCCTGACCTGGTTACAGGGGAAGATACAGATCTTTCAATAAGAGCAAAAACCACTCAAAACGCCAGAATCATCAATAACCAGAAATTGAAGGTCTTACACCACGGCTATCCGAATGACCTCTATACCTTTGTTAAGAGGGAGGCTTGGCATGGTACAAGAACCAGAAAGTTTTTCGATGTAATCTGCTGCTCGAATGTTCAATTCGCAACCAATATTTTTCTGATCTTACATCTCAGCTTAATCTTCACTGCCAGTATGCAACTGAGTCTGCTCTCAGTTGTCATCCTCATATCCATCGTTTTACTACTGCTTGCATCTGCACTCTACAAGTTTGGCCCTAAACCTAAACTGATCCTGATCAACAGTATAATATTCTACTTCTACTTCCTAGGCAGGAGCATCTCGATATTTAAGGTTTTATTCAAACTCTAATTGGAAGCTGTTTCAGACCATCTTGTTGTAGATAGAGGCCATCTTTTCCAAACGTACCGAAGAGTCAAATTTTTCTCTGATACGCTGCTCACCCATATCTACTTTTTGCTGATATTTCATAGGATTATCCAGAAATAATCTTAACTCATCGACAAGCTGCGACTTGTTATCGGCTTCGATCAAGGTACCCACATCCTGACTGTTGATTATCTCAGCGGTACCTCCCACATCTGTAGCTATTACAGGTACCCGCATCAGCATCGATTCGAGAACAACATTTGGCATACCCTCAGTTGATGAGGTTTGAATCACCAAATCGAGCTCACTGTAAACAGGCAGCATATCCCGAATAAACCCTTTAAATTCAACCACATTACCCAACCCCAGTGACTCTGTCAGCTTTCTGAGATGATTCTCATCTGGACCAATACCGATCAGAAGCAAACGAAAGTCATACCCCTCATCGACAAGTTGTTTGACAGCTGCTAACAGCAACTCCTGGCGCTTTTCTGGACTTAACCTGCCAATCTTCGCAATCAGTGGCGTTTTGTTCGTAATATTCAAAGATTTCCTGATCTTACCGGAATCTTCAATATGATAGTTTTGAGTTTCAAGTGTGTTATGAACAGTAACCAGGCGAGTACTGTTCGGACGAAATTTTCTTAGTTTTTTCTGTGTCTGGTCGGAAACAGTAATCACCGTGTCGAAAAAATAGGACAACAGGAGCTTATCAGCAAATATTTCAATTTTTCGTAATAAGGTATTGGCAACCCATCCATGAGCAGTTGTGATAATGGGCACTTTTAATTTTTTTGCAGCAAACAACCCATACAGATTCGATCTCAGATCATGAGTATGAATAATGTCGATCGGGGTCTGCTTATTATATTCAAGAATCTGACCGATGATGGTGAAATCCAGGGTTTTGGACTCCTCTATCTCCAGGCAGTCGAGACCATCTTCTCTTGCCTTATCAAGGTAATCTGACTCACGACGATTATCTGAGACAAAACTTGCAATTTTGATCTCGATCCCTTGTTCCCTTAAACCCCGTGCTACTTCAATTATTGTCCTCCCTGGACCATCACACCAGGGAGAATCTCTAATATCCAGTACAACAACTTTATCTTGCATTATTTGCACATTCTTCCCGAATTTTATTCCCACAAAGAATAACTTAGTTGTTTAAATCCGTCCTTTCATTTTAACCCTTACGACGATTTTGTAAATCTACGATTTAATGACCTCATCATAGACGCCACAGATACCATCAACATTTATATGAATTGTAAAATTATCCCGGAACCTCGTGTAGCCTGCCTCACCGAGCATTTTTCTGCGCACATCATCCCGAATCAGAGAATCTAATTTTGCGGCCAAATCCTCGACCGACTCTATATCAAACAACAACCCGGATTCACCATCTACAATAATCTCCTGTGGCGCACCGATATTCGAAACAATGACCGCCTTCTTTAAAGCGAGTGCCTCAATGATGACGATTCCGAAAGGTTCCGGCTCCACCGAAGTATGGACAAAAATATCAAATGAGTTAACGTAATCAGGTACATTTTTTTGATACCCAGTTATGACAATATGATTTTGTAACTGATGCTTTTCAATCAATCGCTCTATTTCATCCCGATAGGATGAATCTGTGATGGATCCAATTAGAAAACAGCTGAAATCTTCATGTTTTTCCTTCAGCAAAGCGACTGCCTCAACCAGCAGTTTTTGACCCTTCCAGGGTTTGATATTTCCAACAACACCAAATATCGTCTGCTCTTGTTTTAGATCATACTTGGAGTTCAGATAGTTCTCTTTAACCCCATCTGTAATTCTGTTTTCATTAATTCCATCGTAAATCAGCGTTATATTTTCATCTGAAACACCTTGATTAAGCAGGTTCTGTTTTACCGCTTTTGATATTGCAATGATTCTATCTAGCGAGCGACTGAACAGAAGCCCGAGCTTATTGATTCTTGGTTCAATACCACGCACATGTGAAACCACAGCAATTTTTAAAGATTTCGCTGCTATCAAAGCGTCATGATCTGTGGAAAATGTATTATTCAGGTGCAATATATCTGCATTTTCCTGCTGTAGAATTTTTCGCCATTTGAATACTCTCAATACCATCATATTGAAATAGTTCACTGGCAGTCTAAAAACTCTTCGAAGTGGCGCAGGCAAATTCTCGCCGAACTGAGAAGCCTGGAACGGCTCTTCAATTCTTACCTTAAACCCCGTATCCCTGAACTCTGAAACCAGATCATTCTCTTCGTAGAAAACCACAGTGGCATCATAACGCTCTTTATCAAGCGCACGACATATTTCCAGTAAACAGTAGTGTGATCCACCGATAGTATGATCAATGCAATGTTCCAAATAGACTATTTTTGTCTTTTTCAATTTTGCACTCTCTTCAATAACGGTTTGATTTTATCGTATATACCCTGCCTTTCACTGGCAGTAAATATAATCCAGAAGGAGATAGCCAAATAGATCAATGATGCCCCTGCGACAACTGCAAAGAAAACAGCCAAACTGTCAAATTGAAGATAATGTTTAACATACAAAACCATTCCCAAGAAAGGTATTGCAGCAATGATTGGCCTGATATAGCCCAATAGGTAATATTTCAGCAGATCCATACCTATCACTCTAGTCGTGTAAATAGGCAATATAATGGCTGTTAATATTATATGTGGAATGGTTGTACCCAATGCTACACCAGCAATACCGTAGATCTGCAAAAGTACAATACTCAGAATCAGATTGGTTATAGCTTCACCAATTCTAAAAAATGCAAGCATTTTGTGTTTATCCATCCCATACAAAACGCTGGAAAGTGTTTGGTGGGGTGCGGAAAATATTTGTGACACAGCAAGTATCATTAACACCAATCCAGACAACTCTCTAAACTCTTCACCCATCCAAAGTGCGATGAATTCACCACCGAGCACGATGAATACCAAGGCAACAGGAAATGAGATAAACAGGGTCAGTTTAGAGCCGTCGACAACAGTCTTCTTAATACGCTCCTGGTCATCCAATGCACTATAGTGGGCTACCATAGGCATCAGTACCTGAGCTGTAACGACAACCAGCTTTCTCAAATATTCGATTAAAGTCCCGGCGATTGCATAAAAGGTGACTGAGGCAACCGGCATAAAAATACCAATAACGATAGCGTCAGTCATAAATACAATTTTCTGGCCCAGATTATTGATCAAGACAAAAGCGCTATAATTCACCACCTTCCTGGCAACTTTGCGTAATCCTGCATCAAGTCTGAATCTGAGTTTAAATTGCACATCATGCTTGCTGGCAGCAGATTTTGCAGAGTGGAGCAGATAGAGCCCACCCAAAAAGCCGAGGATCATTTGACTGGCTGCCATTGCCACAATCGTATACCCAAGCTTCAGCAGTATCACAAAAGCTGCCGCTTTCGCGAGTGTTGTCAGAATATTTACAACATTGAAAATGTCATAACGCTGCAACCCCATCAATACCCCTGAAAAAATATTGAAGATAAAGAATTGTGCGATTGTCGCTCCAACCAATAAAACGGTGATCGATGCCACTTTTGCTATAGATTCATCAACACCAAAAATCTCAGAAAAATAGAGTGACAGCACTATTGAAACAAGAATTGTTCCAATGGATATGAAAAAGTAGATAATAAAAGAGACACTCAACACCTCTTCCAATATCTTAGGGTCTTTCTTGGCTATTGAATGAGATGTATATCGAATGACCGATTCACGAACACCAAAATCAAACAGATACATATAGCCTGTAAACTGATTGATAATGGTCCACACACCATATAATTCATTGCCTAAATTGTGAACAACAAAAGGTGCAAGAAAGAAAGAGACGACTATTGAGATTAATAGACCGGACCAATTCGAGAATAGGTTTTTTATTATCCTGCTCTTTTCCATTTTAAATCCAATGAGCCGTTTATAACTACAGCTTATTCACAATCTCACAAATACGCTTTGCATCATTGTCTGTGACAAAGGCATGGGTAGGTAGTGTTACGATCTCTCGTGCCACACGTTCAGCACCTGGACATGCCTCTCTGGTTACCAGATGCGCCTCTATTTCGGATAAGAGATTCAAAGGTTCCGGATATGAGGCTGATATACCATACTGACGATACTGTGTTAACAAATCTGAACGCAGATCACCATCATGAACCAGTATTGGATATCTAAGATAAACTGGCTCTGTGGATTCCAGTTTGGCTATTTTAGATACGCCGCTACCCGGATTAAGGGTCTGTTCGTAGAATTCGCCGCGTGAAACACGTGATTCAGTGATCAGCTCCACTCTGTCAAATTGAGCAATCGCCAAGGATGAGAGAAACTCTGGATAGGCCTTGACTTCAACCTCAGTTTCAAACCTTGTCTCACCCAGCCCGGAAAAACTGATATTTGCAGGTATTTTGTAAGCATAAGGATTGAGAAACAGAAAATAGACAAAGACTTTCACAAACTCTATGAATTTGCTTTTACTGCTCAGATCGGAAAGCTGCTCTGAGGCCTTATCCAGATATTCAGCAAGCTCACTATCATTCGTCACAATCAATCCACCCTGCATTGAGGTGACATTCTTGCCCTTGTCTAAACTCAATATACCCGCATATCCATAAGTCCCCACATGGCGCCCATCTATCTTTGAATTGAGTGATTGCGCAGCATCGTCAATCAATAGCACCCCATGTTCCATAGCAACTCTCTCAAGCGCCCCCAAATCATTCGGCAGGCCGTATAGATTGGCACTAACAATTGCAGCTACCCTTGAAAAATCTATTTCACGCAGCTTTTGCAGATCATAGGAGAGTGTCTGCGGATCGATATCACACAGCCTGATTTTTAACCCTGCGTTTATGGCTGAGCTTGCCACAGAGTAGCAGGTATATGCCGGCAGGATGACTTCATTTCGCTCTCCATGCTTACCGTGAAGCGCCTTGACAGCTGAAAGCAGCTCAGTCATCGCGCCTCGACCTGTCGAATAGAGAAAACTGTACTCCCTATTCAGCAACCTCTTGACCATATTCTGGAGCTTGGCCCTATCTCCAGAACCACTGAGTGCAGAATAGAACCAGCTAACCAGTTCAAATAGTTTAATTGGTGAGCCAGTAGGAGAGAGGTGTTTCAACATATGAGGCTCTAGGGAATACTCTTAGAGATAAGGGGGCCGATCATACTTACGACAGGTAGTGGCAGTTTTTTCCACACATCAATGGCTATCTTATATTTTCTATTATCCACATTCAGCTGAGGCATCTCACCGCCCTGTGGCATGTGGTATTGCCAGTAGAGCTGCTTCATTTCAGCATTCCATTTCTTTTTGAATGCCTCACCAGTTGAATCGGCTGTCGATCTGCCAAGATGATAATCTATACATCCCATCTCACAGCTGTCCTTGATCATCTCCCAGTATAAGGCGTAGGTTGGCTGAAGTTTGCGGAACTCCTGTACAGTACCCATCCACATCCCCTCAACCGTCTTTTTGTAGTAGCCATTCAACGCCACACAGATCGGCTTGTCTCCCAGATAGGTAACAAAGATCTTGATATCATCTTTTGAGAAAAGATCGAGCAGTTTCTGAAAGTAGCCTTTTTTATAGAATGGCGTACCGAGGTCTCGCCAGGAATGACTCATTACCTGGTAGAAGTCTTCCAGTAATTCGGCATGGCCTGAAACCACACGAATGTCATTCTTATAGACCCTTCTAATATTGGTTCGATGCTTCGATTTGAAAGCCGACCAGAGCTTTTCATGATCATCTTCCAGCTTGATCGACATGGAGACTTTTTTAGTCGATTCAGGCAGTCCCAGAGGTGAACTCTTCGTCGTCCTCAATTCCAGATAATCCACCTGATGCTGGTCAGCGAGTGAAATTGCATGTTCTATCAACGCTTTTTCGGTTTCGATCGAATCTGCGCAGGCGCCGCCAAAGTTAACAAAGGGCATGGAACACAAAATCTTGCCAAAAAGTCGGCTCTCTATCAAAACCAGGGGCAGCACCCCATCTACCTGTTTACTATCTTGCGACGCTATCGAATAGACCTGATGCCCAAAATGGGTTTCATTCAACTCCTGCCATTCAAATCTCTGGTAAAAATTGGCTTCGGTGGCCCTGTTCAGATAGTCATTCCATATCTGCCTGCTTTCCAATGTACTCGACAATAACTTAATATCTGACATTTCACCTGATCCGAAAAAATATATAGTATCCGTCTATTTTACTACGGAAGCATCTCTTAAGTGTCATCTCAATCTACCCTGCAGGATCAACCCGGACTTGATCCAATTGAGCTATTTCACCCTCTTTATGTCAAGTGAATATGACACAACCGCGCTGCTTATCGTCCAAAACGATCTTTTTGTGATACAACTCATATTACCAGAGTTGCCTGCCCATAGTGTCACGCCCTTTATAAAATAGCCCAATCGCCCCCTTCTCCAGATAGATAGCTGACTTAATCACTGCACTAGTGTTTCAATCAATTTCAAAGAACCTCTGATAGATTCCGGATCGAGTGCGTAGTGAGGTGAAAGGTTTATAATCCAAGGAGAAAAGCGAGCTTATTAACCCAGCGACTAAGTATGTTGTCTTCAGCCGAAGTGTGCCTGCCTGCGGCAAGGCATCAAAACGCCGCTGTAGCACTCCTACAGCAAGTTTTGATAACGCAGTCTGCAGGCAGGCACACTTCGGCCTCTCTTTAAAAAATCATATTGTTAGGGGTTTCAAGCCTGAAGACGACATACTTAGTCGCCGAATAGCCCACTATATGAAGCTTTTTCTGCAGAACTTGAGCCTTTCAGCCAAGCTGCACCAAATCGCGAATTGATCAGAGTAACCCTAGGAAATATAATGACTGGCTGAAAGCACAATGCGTTCTCCAGCCAATCATCAGTTGCAGCAGTTGCAACTCACCCGAGTCGAGCAGTCAGCCACACCATGCTTTTTTTTATTTTTCTATTTTTGATTACAAGCGAATATGTTGGAATCGGCCACTACTTGCCGATCTACAGCAAGCTTCCTATTACACTGGGATTGGCAGCACTGCTACTGTTGGCCGTTGTCAGCAAAAACAAAATTTCCGATTTTTTCAAATATAAACCTGCCAGTTATACCCTGGTTTTCGTCTTATTGACCGGGTTTGCCATGTTTCATGGCTTTGTAAGAAGCAGTGCTGTTGAGCCATTTAAGGTTCAAATTGGCTATTTCATCTACACCATAATCTGTGCCTACCTGATCAGTGATAAAAAGAGCTTTAGAACCTTCACTCTGGTATTTACTATCGCCCATGCAGCGCTGGTCATCATCAATGTGGATAAGCTGGGTGCCGAACGGGTTGGACACTACCTGGCAGGCTTTTTCCTGGGGGATGGAAATGACTTCGGCTGGTCGATGAATTTGGCCTTCCCACTCGCCCTACATCTTGCCTCAACCACCAAAAGCACCCTCTATAAATACCTCTACTTTGGCTTGGCCGGTATCATTGTAATAGGCATTATTGGTACCCAGTCACGGGGTTCCTCCCTGGCTCTTGGAACAGGGCTTCTCTACTACCTCATCTTTATCTCCAGCAAAAAGCTCGCTGGTTTCTCGCTGTTAGGCCTTATTGTCCTTGGTGTTCTACTATTTTCACCAGCCGACTATTTCTCGAGGATGGGCACCCTGGCCAACTACGAAGAGGATACTTCTGCAATGGGCAGAATCAAAGCCTGGGGTACTGCTACAGAGATGGCGATAGATCATCCTATTCTTGGTGTGGGTGCGGGTAGTTTTAACTCTGCATATGGCAGAATATATAGAAAACCTGATGACCCCGTCAGATGGATATCGACACACAGCGTCTATTTCAAGGTTATCGCAGAGTATGGATTTCCTGGCCTAATCATCTACTTACTGACTATCTGGCATACCATTAAAGTCAACATGAACAGTTTGAGTTTAATCCGGCAAAACCAGGATAGAATAGATATCACACCAATATGGCCACAAAGCCTGATCTGGTCCACACTCGCCTGGAGTGTTTGCGCCGCCTTCCTGACCGGCTATCTCTACCCACATCTCTTTCTGCTTATGGGCCTGACCATTGGTATGCACAGAATGGTATCGCGTGAAGTGGCAGAGGCAGTGGAGCCCCTGGAGGCTGTCCCAGTAAAAAAGGTTCGAAAATTCTGAAACTTACACAACTTAAATTGGCTATAAGCCTGGCTGAGCAGTCTGCCTTCAGGCCCCTCTATTGAGGATATTGGCATTCAACCACTTTTTTGTTTCATAAAACCACGGCCCTATATCAGATAGGCGCAATATCTCGAATCTCTGCCCCCTGCTCCAGGGTAACAGAATGGAGAGTATCGACTTCAATCTCCCAGGGTGTCCTTTCGGTAGTTTCAATACCTCTCCTTTTTTCAGAAGATAGATCAGAAGTAGATCGATATCGCCCCAAAACCATCTTGTTTTAACACCCGCTTTATACTCGGGAGGCTCAGATCGACTCTCATCTGAAGCAAGGGAGAGCAAAATTTGTGGGAAATCCACACCAGCATCAATTGCCAATTGCAGAGATCCCCAGAAACGACCATTGATCTCCATAATATAGGCATTGCCGCTCTGTTCATCATATTTGAACTCGACCATAGCCACACCATGCCAACCCAAAGCGCTCAACAACTTCTGACTGTAATCATCAACTACCGGATCTATATGCTTGCTTTCACGCAACACGCTCACCCCACCTGATGGTGGTTTTTCCCGAATACGAGAGTGGGCGAACTTAGCGATACACTTACCTGAATCAAAGCAGTAGAACGCCCCATAACCGACACCGGAAACTCGTTCCTGTAATATTATCGGATAGACTTCTGCCACATAACTCATCAATTTCGATTCAAGCTCCACTCTATCTTTGGCGTAGTCGACGGCGGTGGAGACCCATCGATTACCTGACTTGACTCTCGAGCGTACCGGCTTCAGCACTACAGGGTAGCTCAGTTCATCTCCCGCCAGCTTCTCTTCTATTTCCTCTTTGGCGGATATAACCAAAGAGGCGGGTACAGGCATACCAATGGACTTTGCCAGTTCCAATATATGGTTTTTATCTGCTGCCGCATTGATTGCTGAGTCATCTGCTATCGGTATTACACAACTCTCAGGAAACCTATGCCTATGCTTCGAAACCAGCAACAGACAGACGTCAGTCACAGGCATCAATACCTGAATCTGTTGCTCCTCTACCACCTGAACCAGAAAATCCAAAAAGGCTTCTGGGGCTTCTCTTGGACTGGGGTAGGCCAGCCCCTGATAGCAATACTTAGAGGAGGAAGCCAATGAGGTTTCAGATTCGGAAGCAACAAAAATCTTATGTCCTGAGGATCCAAGGGATCGGGTAACCGCAAGCGCAGCCCGGGCATACCCGTCTGTTACAAGAACATTCATCTCAAGGAACCTCTGAGCAACTCTTGACCAAATTGAATGTCGATCCTAAAACGTCGATTAAAGCCACACCCCATGGGCTCTTCATTTGAGGCACGAACCCCATACAACGCTCCACCATTGTGAAGATCCACAATGCAGAAACAGCATCTAGTGATGAGGTATCGATCCATGGCCTATTCAGAAGATGCTTAGAAAATATTCAGGATGGTACATAAAAAAACGGGCTTGTTGCGGGAATTATTGGTATGGACATTAATTCTCGGCAGCGCCATCGGATTCGAGTCTTGCGAAACATACCCTCCTCCCATGATGAATCCCATCTGGAAACCGGACTCAGCGACAATTTTCTCGATGGTAGTGTCACAATTTCCGTTTGGATAGGCAATTGCATTGACTTCAGTACCAATCTTCTCTTCGATAAGTTTTTTCGACTCTGAGATTTCATATCGGGCATCATCAGGCTCAATCTGAGTAAGAATCCGGTGACTCAATGCATGTGAGCCAAAGTTGATGTTCGACGCAGCCAGCTTCTCTACCTGCAGCCAAGTCATATAGGTGTCATATTTCAGATTAACCGACTTCTCTTTCTGGTGCTCTCTCAATCTATCCAAGGTATCGTAAATTTCTGCATAATCCCTGCTTTTCATCGCGGTAACTGCACTGCGCAAGGTATGTGTGTCCGACACCGCTTCAATTCCGGTAAGTTGTTTGAGAAGCGCTCTATCCGCATCATCCTCACTGCTATTCAATTGGGAAAACCGGGCCAGCATCTCTTCCTGCCAAAATACCTGTTCTTCACCGATATAGTTATAAGGAAGGAATATGGTTGCTGGAATCCCCTCTTCTGCTAATGGCGCTTTGGCATATTCATAATTATCCTGCCAACCATCATCGAAAGTCACCAGACAGCCATTCGAAACCATCTCTCTGCCATTAAGCAAGAGATCCTGCACCTCATCAATACCAATAATATGAAATTCACTTTTCAACCAACTCAACTGCCTGCGAAAAAGATCGCTATCGGTAATAATCCCGGCAGTCGAGTTTATTTTTTCCAGCATCTTCTCTGGCAAAATACGATGGTAGGCAAGTACAAAAGCTTTATTACGGAGCTTTCTGTTTTTAACAAGTGACAACAGCCCTGAATAGTATAAAAAGTAGGCAATGGTATTTTTTATGGTCGTCTTTATCAGTCGCATAGGGTGCGCGCTCTTGTTAAAAAATGGATATTTCCATACAGAAAAAGCCCTTACCTCAACTGGACCAGGTAGAGGGATCAATCAGGAACATACTCATGTATCCGACTATACAGACCGCTACGATACTCCACTTTCAAGCTATTCCCAAGTCCTTGCATTGACCTCTCCCGACTCCAAATAAATGTTATAAATACAATCGATTGCAAACAGACAGCAACAAATAATTGCTGACTGGAGAGGCAGAGCACTATGAGTCGCTGCATCTTGCTCTGGATTGAGGATATAACCCTATTATTTCTGTTGTAGTGTATTAGCCAGACAACATCCGATACCATAGGGCGGAAGGAACAGGTTCATTGGACGTGTCATCTATGACTCACCGAGCCTGAAGTAGTGAGCATCATATTTGGAGTCCGTAATGAGTAGCGAGATCGACCAGTACCTGATCAGCCAGGAGCCTTACTATCAACCTCAGGAAGACGAAGTCGAACTCTATATGGCAGCCTACGCCGAGAGATTACCCGTCATGATCAAGGGGCCAACGGGATGTGGCAAATCCCGTTTCGTCGAACATATGGCCTGGCGACTGGGCAAACCGCTGATTACTGTCGCCTGCAATGAAGACATGACCGCATCAGACCTGGTGGGAAGATATCTTCTCGATGCAGAAGGTACCCGGTGGCTGGATGGCCCATTGACCATTGCTGCCCGTATTGGCGCAATCTGCTATCTGGATGAAGTGGTTGAGGCGCGTCAGGATACTACCGTGGTAATCCATCCCCTAACCGACCATCGGCGCACTCTGCCATTGGATAAAAAAGGCGAAGTAGTCAATGCGCACGACGACTTCCAACTGGTGATCTCCTACAACCCTGGTTACCAGAGCCTGATGAAAGATCTAAAGCAATCCACCAAACAACGCTTCTCAGCGCTCGACTTCGACTACGCACCAACCGCACTGGAATCAGCAATCATCGCTAAAGAGACAGACATCGATGAGGAGAACGCCACTAAGCTGGTTAAGATTGGTGAAACCGCCCGAAACCTTAAGGGACATGGTTTGGATGAAGGTATCTCCACCCGCCTCTTGGTCTATGCAGCAAGATTGATCAATCGTGGCATCAGCCCCAGAGCGGCCTGTCGTATGGCTCTGGTCAGGCCCATCACTGACGATCAGGATATTGTTGCCACCCTGGATCACGCTATCGAAGCAGTTTTTGGTTAACCCGTAGCAGATGACGCCATTGGCACAATGAATGATTCGCAATTAACAGCCTACCGGGAAACACTCAGTTGCGGTTTTGAACAGATCGACCCGATCTTTCCTGATTGTATGGAGCAGGCAGAACAGTTACTGACCTCCAGCGGGGTTGAAGCACTACTGGCAGGGGCATCCCTCACCTGCAAGATTGGTCGGGGCGTGGAACCTGTAATCGTGTTTCTCGAAGAGATGCCTGAAATGGCAACCCGGGTAGGTGAACAGGTCATACCACTAGTTTCCCAGACAGTGTGGAATATATCCCGTAGCCCCAACGGCAAGGCGATTCTCCCTTTCTTGCAGATGCTGCCTGAAGCAAGCCGCAGACTCAGTAGTACGGATCTCATGGAGCATTTCATCCAGATGATTCTGGATATGATGGCGCAGACCTCTGGCTCGATTCATGGATTCCACTCCACCATACCCAGCCCATCGCTCCCTGACCTGTTGCATAAACTTCCCTATCTGTTGAGTCAGCTCTCTTTTGAAGGTTTGAACAACTGGATCGACTACGGAGTTCGTAACTACCGTACTCATCCACAACGGCAGATCGACTATTTCAGCCTGCAATCTGCTGATAGTCGCGCCATTCTCCAGAGGGAACGCCACGGCACCCTGTTCGCCGACAACGAACGTAAACTCGATCTCTATCTGAAATCCATGTGGCGCAGTAAAGCCCATTTCGTGCCCTATTCAGAAGGGTTTGATGAGATGCGTAAACCCATGCCCTACTTTGACTCCCTGGGCATTCGGGTACCGGATGTTTATGACGACCAACATAGTGTTTCAGGTATCGACCGCTATCGAATACTGCTGGCCCATATCGCAGCCCATCAAAGCTGGACCACCCCTATTGTGGCTGATAACTACAGCCCATTTCAGCGGGTAGCTATCGAAATCTTCGAAGATGCCCGTATCGATCTGCTTGCCATCCGCAAATACCCTGGCTTGCGTTCAACGTTGTTAAAGCTGCACCCCGCTCCTCGAGAAGAGGATTGTGACCCGGAAAAAGAGTCATGCATACGCCATCGCCTGGCGATGTTCTCCTACGCTACCCTGAACCCGAACCATGGCTATACCAATCCGGACCTACTGGAGTTTCTGGGACGTTTCCATGACGCATTGCAGGCAGGTTTATCAACCACTCAGGAGATGGCCAGCCTGGCAATATCCTACATTGCCCGTACCCGCAGACAGGCTGATCTCTCAGCAAATGTCTACTTCACTGATACTGAAGTAAGCTACCGTGACGATAACCGGCATATGTGGGTCTTCATCGAAGAGGGCGATGAAGAAGAGATGTTCAACTCTGAGCAGAAGCAGAAACAACTGGAAGAAGAGGTTCAGGGACTACCCCCTCGCCACTATCCTGAATGGGACTATCAGAGCAAGACTTATAACCCAGACTGGGTCAGCCTCTATGAGAGCTTACACCCCCAGGGAGACCCTGGCTTCATAGATGCACTGCTACATAAGCACCAGGCCTTGGCAAAGCAGTTGAAACGCATGCTGGATCTTCTAAAACCGCAACACTATGTGCGTATTCGTTATCAGGAAGAGGGTAGTGAACTCGACCTGGATGTAGCCATTCGGTCGCTGATCGAATTCAAAAGCGGTACTAATCCCGACCCCAGAATCAACATGAGTCATCGAAACGATGGCCGTGATATTGCTGTAATGTTGCTGATTGATCTCTCAGAATCGGTGGATCAAATCCCTGAAGGCTGCCAGCAATCCATTCTGCAACTCAGCCAGGAAGCAGTATCCCTGTTGGGATGGGCTATTGAACAACTAGGTGACAGCTTTGCTATTGCCGGTTTCTCATCGAATACCAGGCATGAGGTACGCTATCAACATATCAAGGGGTACGGTGAGCGCTGGAACGATGAGGTGAAGGGACGTCTGGCAAGCATGCAGGCTGGCTGGTCGACCCGAATGGGGGCGGCAATTCGTCACTCCGCCCACTATCTGGGGGCAAGGCCTGCTGATAAAAAGCTGTTATTGATTCTAACAGACGGCGAGCCGGCTGATATCGATGTGCACGACGACCGTTTGCTCATAGAGGACAGCCGCAAAGCGGTACAGGAAGCCGATCAGGATGGCATCTATACCTACTGCATCAACCTGGATCCCAATGCAGATAGCTACGTCCGGGATATCTTCGGACGTCAATATACGGTTATCGATCGGGTAGAACGGTTACCGGAACAGCTTCCAAAACTGTTTATGGCCCTGACCAGATAACATCTGCATATAGCGAAGGGAGGGGCAAAGTATCAAAGCGCCTTCTCCTACTGCTCTTCTTGGCTGCATGCCTCTGCACCGGTTGACTCAGCACACCCCATAATATTTATCCGTTCCGGTAATAATAACCTTCTACTGGATTCCCAAAAAAACAGAATAAAACAGATATCACCGATTCAACTTATGCATGTATAATCATTTGTTTTTCGACTCAATAAGATACCGGCTTCCAGCGCAATGAAACAAACTGACGATCTTCGTATCAAGGCCATCAAGGAACTTACTCCCCCGGCTCAAATCCATCAGGAACTGCCCCTTACTGAAAAGGCCTCAAATACAGTTTTTAACACCCGTCAGCAGATACACCAAATTCTGCATGGTGAAGATGACCGTCTACTGGTGATTATCGGCCCCTGTTCAGTACATGATCCTGAGGCCGCTCTGGACTATGCCCAACGACTTCAACTGGTAAGAGAGTCCCTGAAAGATGACCTTGAGATCGTGATGCGGGTCTATTTCGAAAAACCACGCACAACGGTAGGCTGGAAAGGATTGATCAATGACCCAACTCTGGACGATCGATTCGAGATCAATAGCGGGCTTCGCCTTGCACGAAAGCTGCTGCTTGATATCAATGACATGGGAATACCGGCTGGTACCGAGTATCTTGATCTGATCAGTCCGCAATATATCGCAGACCTGATCAGCTGGGGTGCGATCGGTGCACGCACCACTGAGAGCCAGGCTCACCGCGAACTCGCCTCTGGTCTCTCCTGCCCTGTTGGATTCAAGAATGCGACCAATGGAAGCATGAGGGTGGCGCTGGATGCGATACGCTCCTCATCACGCCCGCACCACTTCCTATCGGTGACCAAAGAGGGCAATTCAGCCATCTTCTCCACCCATGGCAATCCCGATTGCCATGTGATTCTCAGAGGTGGCAGTCGCCCAAACTATGATTCTGAAAGTATCAACATTGCCTCAGATGAGATGGAAAGCAATGGACTCAAACCTCGTATGATGGTCGATTTCAGCCACGCCAACAGCAGAAAACAGCATCCTCGCCAGCTGCTGGTTGGACGGGATGTTGCAAGCCAGATCGCCAGAGGTGATGATCGCATCATGGGTGCGATGATCGAAAGCTTCCTCACTGCCGGAAGGCAGGATAGAGTTGAAGGCGAGACCCTTACCTACGGACAGAGTATTACTGATGCCTGCATTGGCTGGGATGACAGCGTACCGCTGCTGGAAACCTTGGCGGAAGCGGTAAGGCTGAGACGAAAAAATGCCGTTTAATTACTTGAGCATGCTGAAGGTTAATCGCTTATCAAGGATTGAAAGGTTTTGATTGGCAGCTATAACCAATGATAAGAAGCAATACTAAGCAAGTGTAACAGGATAGTACGGCATGCCCGAAGAAGCGATTGAGTTACTGGTTTTAGGAAATACAACCCCTGAAGTAGAAACATGCCTGGACACCCTCCGCAATAGCGGTACAGCGGCTCACGCTATACGAATCGATCACGATGCTGATCAGCTGGGCGCGGAACTGAAGAAAAAGCACCCCCTGGATCTACTGATTTACACTCTGGACAACGACGCTCTGGAGATCAATCAACTACTCGCTTTGCTTGTCGCTATCAGTCCATCAACCCCTGTCATTGCTGTCGACGAAGAGCCCAGTGATGAGATGCGAATCGATCTGATGCGACAGGGTGTTACCGACCTTGTGGAGCGAAAAAACTTCGACCACTTAGTACAGGTCATCCTGAGAGAGTATAAAAACCTCAAAACCTCACGTCGCCTTCAGCATATTGAACATCAACTTGAAGAGGCTGAAGAGCGCTGTGACGCACTGACTGAAAGCTCTCGTGATGCAATAGCCTATGTCCATGAAGGCATGCATGTCACCGCCAACCGCGCCTATCTAGAGCTGTTTGGCCTGGCCAGTGAGGAAGAGATCGAGGGACTTCCAATCATGGATATGATCGCCTCTTCCGAACATGCTGGATTTAAAAAGCTACTGCGGAAACTGAGTGCTGATAGTGAACACTCCAGTGAGATGAAAACCACCTGTGTACGCAGCGATGAAACTGAATTCAGTGCTGAGCTTCACTTTACTCCGGCCAGCATCGATGGCGAGCCCTGCACACAAGTGGTTTTTCGTGATCAATCGATCACTCGAGAGGTTGAAGAGAAACTACGTCTGCTCAGTACACAAGATGTCCAGACTGGACTCTACAACCGGCAGTACTTTATCACCCAGCTGGAGGAGGAGGTTAAACGCTACAGCGCTTCTGGAGGCAAACGTAGTACCTTGTTCTATATCACCCTCGATAACTTTACCGGAATCCGCAGCCAGACAGGAATAAAAACGAGTGACGCACTACTGCTTCAAATCGCCGGCCTGCTGCGCAGCACGGTATCGAATCAGGAGGTTCTGGCCCGTTTCGGGGATCATACCTTCACCATACTGACTAGTGAAAAAGAGCGGAAAAATGCAGAAAAGACTGCCAAACAGATCTGTAGCGCAATAGAGAATAACGACCAGGAGATCCAGGCGACCTGCAGCATCGGCGTTGCATTCTCATCAGAGAATTTCTCCAGTGGGAATGACTATATCACCCATGCGTATCAAGCGTGTGAGCAGGCAAGATCTCAAGGTGGCAACAGCTACTATATTGCTGATGCAACTGTACCAGCGTCAGAAACAGGCACTTCTGGTGAGGCCAATCTGTCAGCCTTGATTCGATATGCCTTTGATAACGATACATTTCAGTTGGCTTATCAACCTATCGTCAGCCTGCATGGTGATACACGCGAAAACTATGCCGTCACCATACGCCTGCTTGATGAGAAAAAAGAGGAGATTCACCCAGACCATTTCCTGAGTCAAATAGAAGAGATGGGTAGGACACCCGAGATGGATCGATGGGTAATCCGGCATGCGATAGAGGAGCTGGCCAAGCAGCGAAAAAAGGGCAAAAAGATCACCTTCCTGATCAACATATCTGGCTCGTCGCTGGATGATGATACCTTACTACTATTTGTCTGCGACTGCCTAAGGGATTACGAAGCCAAGGGATCATGGGTAACATTTCAATTCGATGACACCGATGCCAGAACCCATCTGCAAAAACTGCAGAAATTTGCTGAAGGTTTGAAAAAGATCAAATGTAAAACCTGCATCGACCATTTTGGCCTGGCAAAAATGCCGGAAGCCATCCTCAGCAGTTTCCCCCTGGACTTTATTCAGTTCCACAGCTCATTCCTGAGTGATTTGTCTGAAAATCAGGATAAACAGGACAAGTTGAACCATTTGAATGAACTGGTTCAGGCTGAAGATATCAAAACCATCGCCTCGGGTGTTGAAGAGGCAGGAAGCCTGGCAATACTCTGGTCTATCGGAGTCAACTACATACGTGGGTATTTTATCCAGGAGCCATCTGTATCCATCGACTATGACTTCAATAGCGATTGATACCTTAAGGGCACCACTAATAACTGCTTAAAATGCTACTGGCTTAAGTAGCGAACCGGTGAATCAGAACGATTCAGTTTGGGTAAAACTCTTCCGGTTGAAATCAGCATCCCCTGAGACCTCGTCATATTGGTCTGCTAGCCAATTTACCAGGGCATGAAAGAGTTCCAGAATGTCATCGGTCGGGAGACATCATGCATGTTGTTATTCATGCTGTGCATTCCGCGCTGCATGCTGTAGGTAGAGTGGGTAATATTTTTCATCGACTCATTCATGGAGTCCATACTGGTCAACATGGGTTCCAACGCTCTGACATCCTGCGCCATAGACTCCACACTAACAGCCATAGTACGAACATTAGCTGAAAGTTGACCAACACTATCTGTCATTGTCATAAGGTTACTCGACATGACATTCATATTGGAATCAACACTCAACGCAAGAAAATGAACATCCTTTGCGAGGCTGAAAATCAAATAAAACCCGTAGGCCGCAAGTAGAATAAACGCAAACAGAGATGGGTAAACAATGAGTTCCCAACGTCTTGCACTTGTCTCAAATGCTTGAGAAAGACGATCCATGGAGGATTGACCATCCCTGACTTCCTGGCCGATATCTGCTTCTCCTGAACGATCGTTTAGTAATTTATCGTCATTTTTATCTGTCATGCTTCAATGAACCTGACTGTTACCTACCCATTACGTAGTCTTGAAATTTTAGCATAACAATTATTTATCACAATAAAAGTCTCTTTATATGCTAATAGACTTTTTCGAGAAAATTCTATTTTCTGCTGGTGGTAAGCACTTAACGATCAGGGATATTAAGATCGGGGCAAAGCCATTTTAGACCATTGATCAAAATAGAATCACGCAAATAACCATTAAAATACAAAGGGTTATTAATAAACACCCTGATAGGTCTGCGAAATCGAATCGAGTGGGTAAATGACCCGGGGTCTGTTTCTGCAACAGCCCCGGAGATACCACAAATATTATATGGAATTACTGGAGATTTAATCTGACTCCACTAGAAGTCGCCAGTTGCTCCACGATTCATGATGTCGAGAATATACTCTTTAACCTTGATCGCCTCCTCCTTGAGCGCAGGTGGGAGTGGCTCGCCGCCATAGATCATCATATCCATGTTCAGAGTGATCAGCCATAATTTACCCGCTTTATCCTCGATAAGAGTGATCCGACAGGGTAGATAGGCTGCATAGGCATCGGAATAATCGAGCATCTCCGCAGCAGTCAACGAGTTACAGAAGAGGTAGATCTTTACAAAGCGGTATTCACTACCCATCTTTGCCTCAATATCGAGAGAAAGGGGCAGCTCACCAACATTAGACATATTGTGTTCATTTGCGACGAACTTCATGGTCTCTTCAACCTCTTCAGCCGTCAATCCATCCTCTACAGGAATCTTCCAGATACTCGCTTCAGCGGCACTCTTTGTTTCGACCAGCGACTGAGCAAACTCCTTAAAAACTTTTCCCGCACCAGGATCGAATCCATCCACTGCACTATTGAATTTTGCATAGAAGGCTACGGCACCAATCACCACCAGTAATCCAATCAATGCAAACAGATTTCTTAACATCCCCATCTCTCTCTCCAACAATCAAATTATCTTTTTTAAACTGGTCGCTCAGTGACTGACTTGCCGAGCGGCCCACTAGCACTGATTGAACCTGTAAAAACCGGCTCAATCCGGTATAAATTTCCTAACAAACAGTAAGTTGCATCACAGCCTCAGCCCTATTGGGATCAATGCAAATGGACTATTGGGTGATTCACTGTGAGACATATTTTGGATAAAGAGCCGCAGTCAGCGCATAGAACTCTTTACTCCCCTTCCCTCTTGGGTCGAGCTCGTAAACCGCCAAACCTTCACTGAAAGAGCGGCGAAAAACCGTTCTCTGACAGAGACGGTGTTTAATAAATCGCACATCCGGTAAGGAGACAAGTGCCGCTGCAGCCTCATCGGACTCCCGGATAGCATGGTGTGTATCTGCACGGTTGATAAACGCCAACAGCTCTGGTCTTTCTCCATCAACGGCTTGATCAAGAAAATTCAAAAACCTTTGCGTCGACCAGATATCAGCCTGGGAAGGTGGAACCGGTATGATAACCCGATCAGCCAGTGCCAGTGCCTGCTTCATCGATTCAATATCTGAAGCACCCACATCGATCAGAACTTCATCATAACCAGCCAGTTTTTTACGTGTGAGGGCTGAGCCACTCTTTATGTTCAGAAAGGGCTCGAAACCCTCCTCTGTTCGTACTTCAGAAACATCACTCAATGTTGCCTGCGGATCTGCATCAATGACCAGTACTTCAGCCTCTGCCATCTCCAACCAAACAGCCAGATTGAAGGTTACCGTGCTTTTACCGGACCCTCCTTTCAGACTACCGATTACCGTTATCATAAACTCCCCTTTATTATTTTGGTTTGGCCTGAGAATTTAGGCACATAAAACAAGCATTGAATCAGGTGCACACCACACGTCAATTCACTAGCGCCTTTGTTCTAAGACCGGGTCATTTCATCCATCACAAGCCAATTTTCACGCTACTCTGAAGGCCTTGAGTAGTGGTTGCTCTCCTCTCTCCAGTTGTGAGACACGCGAGGCCAATCCTGTTGCTGTGTGAGTTTATACCATGCCCCCTCTCCATCAGCACGACCGTCGTACCAATCGACTCTCCTATCGGCAATATCATCATAGGTATCAGGCGCAGCTTGCCATGATGATGGATTGGGCTGTGGATAGGATGGCCTATATCTTCCCCACCTCTCACTTGGCCAGTTATAGGCCATTGCAGGGTGAGCATAGCCTGGTGGATAGCCATAAAATGGATCGGCATATACTGGAGCTGTAGGACGGAACCGGGGCGCAGGCCGAAATCTCGGCCGCTCGGGCCAGCGAGCCGCATATCGAGGCGCTCTGTTCATATTTGAACCGGCAACTGGGTAGCCGGGAGGCCCATAAGCTCTTGATGTTGGTCGAAATCTGAAATCAGGATATGGCTGTCCGCCATAAGCATAGCTGGGCCCTGGCAGAGATCGAGCCATTGGAACAGAGCGGTTGGGAACTGGTGCACTAAATCTCATCGGTGCAGGCGGGGCAAAACCGTAAGCAGGCGCTGGTGAATAGGTCGGGGTGTAGTGATAAGGAGACGGATGTCGCTGAACCTTTTTCACCGGATTGAGAGGCCGATAGACATAGTGATCTGGTATTTTGATATTGGATGGGCGATAAGCCACCTCTGGCGCAGCAAAATGAGGCTGCTGACCACCTTGAGGCAAGGGCCGGAAGCGATACCTGTTTGGGGTTTGCATCTGCGGTGAGTGCGCATACCTTGCCGGGCTGATTTGCGCAGCAGGATGATTCATCGCTACAGGGGGCTGTCTCCAAGCTGGATTCGCTGGCGCCCTCCAAGCCGGCTGAGTCTTACCAGACCAGGGCCGGAATCGATAGTTAGAAGGCGTACCCGAAGCAGGCCAGCCTTGCCCCATCTGACCCTGCCCAACTCTTTGGTTGGGTGCGTATCGGCTAGGTTTGTAACTTGATGTCCCACCATAAGCAGGCCAATACCCCTGATTCTGTCCGGGAGCATAGTTACCCCCTGCCGTTGCAGAGGCAAACGGAACCATGGTTGTTGTAATGACGCCAGAAAGCAGTAAAGCGAACGCTGCAATTTTCATCAGGTTACCTGTTTCCTTATTTTAATCTCGTAAGATTGGGATACCCACCCAACGGATTATGGTACGAACAAATATCGTTCTGATATTTACCGAAACTAATTTGCAACTTGAAAGTTGCACCCGAATATCAGAAAAAAGCCCTATTGTATAGCTCGATAACTCAAACCTAAAAAATAGAATTGAGCTATGTCACGACAGTTTAGCGGTAAATAGGCCTCTAAAAAACTGTTTAAGATATTTTTCTCTTCAAAATCTAATATTTCCATGCCTTCTCTTATCGCTTTCAGCAGATGAACAAGAAGGGATTTATTCAAACTCTACAGACTTTTACCCTTAACTGGCCCTAGGATTCTCCCACTATGGTGTCGGGTAGAGCATATGCAACGGCGGTTCCAGGGAGTAGCGTCGCGGGGCACTCCTGGAACCCCTCTCAAGGCGGCTATCGGGACGAAATCGATATTGGTTTTCCATCGAGAAACCGAAAGCCCTATCTGTTGCTGAATTTGAGGGACGAAATTGAATTGATTGGTCTGAACTGTTTCGGCGCTGGTGACGATCCTGCTCTCTCTCATTCAGAGGACGAAACCTAAACCCTCGGCCATAGGGTATGGCTCCTTGAGTTTGGGGTATCTGCCAGTGGCTCCCATTGGAGAAAGAGCTATCTGACTCGTCTCTAACTCCCAGGGTTTCCTGTTCGACAGGTGCCTGCCAGTTATTCCCAGGTATAACTCTATACTCATCCTCTTGATTCAAGGGTCGCCAGTAGTAGTGCTGGCGTTCAAAATTGCTCTGGGGAGTTTTAGAATAGGAGGGTGAAAACGGATAAATCTGCTGCTCAGCCAGCAGAGTTGTCGGCCCCAACAGGGAGATGAGCCAGAACAGCCGAAATAACATTTTGAATTGCAAACCTGCTCACTCCACGACAAGCTTGGCGTAGCTCTCGGATCTCTAACAATTACCTGACGAAAAGATCGCATGTGGACCGGCAGAGAGTTACCAAACTTACCGCGCGGCCCACTAGAGAAGGTAACCAGACTCCAGACCCTGAATAGTTACTAACCAGTGCATCCGAATAGGTCATTATAGACCATTAAGCAGGTGCACCTCAGGCCAGTAACTTCAGAATCACCTTATCAATCCAAACATCTCAAACAGCAGATTACAGTGCTCAATCCTTGCTACTTAAGCCGTATACCTCGACGAGCCGCCTTCTTTCTTAGAGGAAAGTTGGCCACATTGGAAACAGCCTTCTTACGGGGCTCCGTTGTGGAAGATTGAGCCTTACTCTCTCCATTCCCCTTTTTAGCCGCTACAGCCGCCTTTTTCTTGGAAACCTGCTTTTTCAAAGTTGAAGGACGCTTTTTCGGCTTGGCATGAACAGCTTCAGGTTTTTGAGCGGCCTTCTCCTGCCTCGCCTGAGGCTTCTTAGCCGCTGCTTCACCTGCTGCTGCTTGCGATCCTTCAGCGCTTTGCTTGGGTTCTTTTTCAGATCCCTCGGCTTCAGCTACAGAAGAGGTCTGACTGGTCTCTGATAGCTTCGTCTCTTCCAAGAGAGCATCGGATTGTGTCGATGCTTCTGCTGCTACCGCAGGCTGCTTCTCTTCTGTCGCAGGTGCTGCTGCAATTGGTGGTTCTGTCGCTCCGGATGTTGGCGTCCCACTATCCGGCACGAATCCTCCTGTATCAGGATCACTGCCTGAAGAGCCTCCTCCAGCGGAGTCTGGCTTCTCTGCTGTGGGTGTCGACTCTTTACCTTTTTTCCTCAAACCCTTGAAGAGTTGTCCAAGGAGTAAAAATATCCCCTTGAACAGATAGAAGATCATGGTAAAGAGAGCAACAATCTTGGCCCAAACCACCATCCCCAAAGAGCGCTTCTGATCACCCTCAGACTCAGGCTTCTCTACAGCAGCAACAGGCTCTGGCTCAATCTCCTGAGGTGAACTATCAGACTCCTGCGTCAGCAGCTTACTACCTTCCGGAGCCGTTGCAGCGGCCACCTCGAGGATATCCTTACTGGCAGTAATACACCCCAGCGGAATAACGATCAGGGTCAGAACTGTTGAGACCATCACACCGGATGCCAGGGAGATCGCCATCCCCTGAAAGATGGGATCGAAAAAGATAACCGATGAACCACAAACCAAGGCAAAGGCAGTGATCATGATCGGACGGGTTCTGGTTTTACACGCCATGATGACAGAATCGACGACTGAAACCCCCTGCTGCACTTGATGGATGGAAAAGTCCACCAGAAGTATGGAGTTACGTACGATAATACCCGCCAGTGCAATCCAGCCAATCATTGAAGTAGCGGTAAATTCACCACCCCATCCTGCTTGAAAGAAGATAAAATGGGCAGGAATGATACCTAAAAGCGTAAGCGGAATCGGCGCCATAATAAGCGCAGGAATTCTGAAATTGCCAAATTCCCAAACCACCAGTATGTAGATCAGCACCAACGCCACTGCAAAGGCGGCACCCATATCACGAAAGGTTTCGAAGGTGACTGTCCACTCTCCCGCCCATTCGATGGCTGTACGAGTATCGTTCTTTGGGGCACCCAGCCAATGTGCATCAATCGGTACATTGTCAGGGGCGACATAGACCTCATTATCCAGCAGATCCTGTACCTGCATCATGCCATAGACCGGTGCTGCCAGTTTCCCACCAACCTCGGCTACCACATACTCCACATCACGCAGATCTTTGTGGTAGATGATCGGGTCTTCCAAAACCTGTTCAAAACGACCCAACTCACGCAGAGGAATTGTCACACCAGTGCTGGATTGAATCGGAAGATCCCCGAGACGGGTAATCTCAGAGCGTTCCGCCATCGGCACCTGCATAACGATATTGACCGATTCATGACCTGCACGTTGTTTGACGTCACCCAGTGGGGAGCCACCGAGGGCCATGCCAAGATTGCGATTGATTGTGTCTACAGAGATGCCTCTGCGAACTGACTTTTCAGTATCCACAGTAAATCGCCAATACTGATAAGGGTCGCGCATATAGTTGTCCACATCGCGCAGACTCTCAGTCTGACTGAAGATATTGGTCAGATCCTGAGCCACTTTTCTCCTGACTTCACTACTCGGACCATGCACCTCAGCGACCACCGATTGCAACACAGGCGGACCTGGTGGCATCTCTACAACTGCCACCTTGGCGCCACTACCTTCGGTAAGCTTTGCCAGCATCTCTCTGGTCTGAACTGCAATCTCATGACTGGTGCGTTTACGCTCGGTTTTATCCAACAGCTGCACCTGCACCTCTGCCTGCCAGGGATCACTTCGTAGATAGTAGTGGCGTACCATGCCATTGAAATCAAAGGGCCTTGCAGTGCCTGCATAGACCTGAACAGCGGTCACTTCAGGCATCACCCGGACCTTTTCTGCCATCCGATGGGCCAGGTTGGCAGTCACAGGCAGCGCTGTACCTTCAGGCATGTCCAGCACAACCGCAAACTCAGGCTTGTTGTCCAGTGGCAGCATCTTCACTGCCACCCACTTGAAGTAGAAAAACGAGCAGGCCACGAGGAAGCTACCCCACATAACCAGCTTGAATATCTTTGCCTTTCTGGGAGATTCGATCAATGGCATAAGTGCGCCCTTGAACAGACCTTCAAGCCACTCGGCCTCTTTGTGCTCCCTCTCTCCCGCAACCTCCAGATAGCGCATGGAAGGTCTCAACCAGCGTGAGACGGTCAGATAAGGGGTAAATACAAAAGCGGCAAACAGCGAGATTAACATTGCCACTGAACCCAGAGCAGGAATGGGCTCCATGTAAGGACCCATCATACCGGTCACGAATCCCATCGGCAGCAGGGCGGCGATAACGGTAAATGTCGCCAATATGGTTGGGTTACCGACCTCACGAACCGCATCCACGGCAGTGACAATATCGGTGGAGCCCTCTTCCAACCATCGCCGGTAGATATTCTCAACTACAACAATGGCGTCATCCACAAGGATACCGATGGAGAAGATCAAGGCGAAGAGACTCACCCGGTCGATGGTGTAGCCCATCACCCAGGCGCTGAAGATGGTCATCAGCAGTACCACCGGGATAACCAATACCACAACTATCGCGGGCCGGAATGCACGGAATGCCGCCAGCACCAGCAGGAATACGAAGCCTGTTGCCATAAACAGCTTGAAGATCAGTTCACTGACCTTGTCGTCAGCCGTTTTACCGTAGTTCCTGGTGACTGAGACCTCCACATTCTCAGGTATCAGGGTGCCTTTGATAACCTCAATCCGCTCCTTGATCGAGTTGGCTACGGTAACCCCATTTGAGCCCGCTTTTTTAGCGATTGCCAGAGTAATCGCAGGTACCCCGTCAGCTTTAATATCCAACTCACTGGCTGCACCGGTATAGAATCCCACCAGGTGTTGCGCATCTTCAGGGCCCTGTTTCACCCGCGCAATATCATGCACATAGACAGGAACTTCGTTGTGGGTACCCACAACCAGACGATTAATATCCTCGACATTCTTCAGGAAGGATCCCGTGACCACCGAAAAGTGAGTGCTGCCGGCCTCAACGCCCCCCGCCAACTGCTCTGCATTGGCAGTACGAATGGTATTGGCCACCTGATCAAGACTTATACCGTAACCAGCAAGTCGCTCAGGAAATACTTCGATTGTAACCTGTTCACGGCGACCACCAACGACGAAACCATTACCCGTGTCTGGCAGCTCTTTCAGCGTCTGCAGCACATCGTGGCCCAGCATTCGCAGCTGACCATCATCCACATCGGGTCTACCATCCCGGTCAAGGTCCTTGGACCAGAGGGTCAGGGTAACCACCGGCACATCATCTATGCCTTTAGCCTTTACCAGAGGTGGCATCACACCGGGGGGGATCAGATCCATATTGGAATCGATTTTATCGTTGACCTTGACCAACGATGGCCCCATCTCTTCACCTACCTCAAACTCAATGGTCACTACACCACCACTCCGTTGAGAGGCGGAGTAGACATGTTTGACATCGGGGATTTCAGACATGATCCGTTCGAGGGGCTCGATCGCCAGTGCGGCTACCTGGTCAGCGGCTGCACCAGGATATTGGACAAATATATCCACCATCGGCACAGAAATCTGAGGATCTTCCTGACGTGGCGTGATAATCAGGCCAAGCAACCCCATTAACATCATAGCCAGGAAAAAGAGTGGTGATAGAGGGGATTCAATAAAGAACCTTGCGGTTCTTCCGGCTATCCCCAGGTGAGCCTCATAATTTGGGTCCATTGAGTGGAGCTGATCGAGTTTGTCGTCGTTCTGGCTCATATTTGATCCCGAAATTGTAGTACCAGGCCCAGGCTAGAGCAGTGAAACACCACACTTGACCTTGACCCTAAAGAAAAAAGATTTACTCGGAAGAGTCTGTACTGATCCCCCACCAACCTGACCAGCACGATTCAGCTCTTCCTGATTTATTCTATTGTTGCGGCGTCGTCCAACCCGTACTGATATCCAACGGCGGGTTTCTCAATATCCGCTCTCCGGCTTGAAGTCCGGACAATACGGTTGTGAAACCACCGCCTGGCAACTTCTCGCCAACACGGATCAACCTCAACGCTGGCTTCCCGTTCTCACCTTCCACATAGACCCCGGGCAGACTGCCATTGTAACGAATAGCCGAATTGGGGATGATCGGATTGGATCTCGCCGGTGCATTAAAATCTGGCACTAGAACCTTGGCATACATTCCAGGTGCCGATACCCCCTGGGGCAGATCAAACTTAATAGTCACTGTATGGCGCTGAGCATCTGCCATAGGAAATATCTGCGCGACCCGAACTGGCACTTCCCGGTCACCCACATCAAGCTCGGCGCGCAACATCATTCCCTCATTCAACCCTGGACGGAGTCGACCGGGCACGTCGACCACAATCTGAAGGTATTCGACATCTGCAAATTTGAGTAGCGGCTGACCAGGCTGAACTGTATCCCCGACCTCGACGAATTTTTTCATGATTACACCATTGAACGGCGCAACACTTTTAGCATCCCGTATCTTTGCATCAATTGCGCGGATCTCAGCCTGCACCCGATATATGGTGTTCTGAGCCTGTTGAATATTGGTACGTGATGAGAAAATATCCGCACTACGCTCTGCGCCTTGATCCCTATCTCCGAAAGTATCTTCCATCGGCCTGGTGAACATCTGATCGAACAGGTTAGGCATACCCATACCACCCATCGAAGATTTCGACTTAGGTGACCAGAGCTCCCGGTTATACTGTACGCCCGCATTACGCAGCTGTGCATCAGCATTCGCCAATTGGGCTTGAGCAGCTTCACGCTTTGCTTCTAGCTCATTAACATCCAGTTCAACCAGTCGATCCTCTTCCTTAAACGTATCCCCCTCAATACCTGCCAGGTAGTTGACCCGGCCAGGCAATTGAGCGGAGAGGGTCACCTCTTTGTAAGGGACTACTGTACCCCCCAATGAGACATGGGGAACCCCTTGAGTCTGCTGTACAACAAAGAAAGCGCTGTCAGCCATATTTGGCTGGGACTGAACACCCCCCGCAGCCAAGCAAGCAGACAAACCCACTGTCAGTAACATCGCCTTAATTTTAAAGCCCATATTTCACTACTACCTAGTGTTGTTACACGCGAAAGGAAGGAAGATTGACATTTATAACAGTTTTCAGACACGCCCCATCACAGAGAAACTCTTGATGAAGGGGCCAGCCATGCGTGGATCTTTAATCATTGACGAGTAGTCGCCAATAACGAATTTCATTTTTCTGGAGGTAAATGCCATACCCAAGCCCATCATTCCTGGTGGCTTAGCCATCCACTTGCGCCACTGATCTTCAGTAGCACGTATATCCCAGTTTAGAGTCTGTCCGTTGAATGCTTCACCAGAAACTGCTTTCCCATTTTCAATGGTCAACACACCTTTGGGTTCACCATCACCATCAAATCCATACCCAATGACACTGCTGAAACCGATTTGAGACAAAGCATCGGATAAATCCGGCTCAGCATTCCAATGGGTCGCAAACTCACTCATCCAACCATCCGAGAACAATTCAGCCATTACAACCTCCACAAATTTCTCTGACTTATTTTTTTATGTTATGGGCGAAACCTAACCCTATTTGAGAACCTCCCAGTATCTCTGAAGGGATCGGGCAATGCAACCGGGGATTTTAGTAAGAAAGCCCTATATATCATTTGGTTAAATATATTAGAATTTGATTATATACCATTTCAAATCAACGAGATATCATGCTTCTATCAGCCCTAAATTTAACTAATTTGTCACTATTCTAGAGAGACATCTTTTCAATAGTATTAATTCTTTAGAGCCGGCAGATTTAAACAACAAGCATCTCGGGAGAATAATCATACATCTGTCGATATCAGCCTTAAGATATCCTCACCAGGAAAGTCAACTTAGTCTAAGCTGGTGTTGTGTTTTATACTATTCGACGTTTCATAGGCTCGGACAATATTCACAAGGTCTGATTAGTAAGGCTTCACGAATGTTGTCGGTAAAGAATATGCCGCCACTACCGGCTATTCTTGTCTATCCACATATTGCAAAGTAACTATATTCTTGAAGCAGCTGACATTTTGATAGTATTGAATAGAGAATAATTCTCTGGTTTCTGACAGATTATTGCTGATCGAAACAATTGATGTTGCCGGATAAAATCTACATTCGTTATAGAGGAGCAAGAAAAACATGCATCCAGCAGGACAGGTCATAGAGGCACGTCTCAAACACCTTGAAACCCACCTGGAACAGGAAAACCCTATTCTCCTCAGCACAGTGCAAAGCTTTAGAGTACTCGACGCAGTCGCTTTCCGTATGGGGCTTATGGAGGGTGACAGCTCTTTTGCAACCCAGATCCCCTGGTGGCCTCTGATTTCGATCCTCGGCACCTTTTCGGCGGGAAAATCAACTTTTATCAATCACTATATTGGCGACAAGATTCAGCGATCAGGGAACCAGGCCGTGGATGACAAGTTCACAGTCATCTGTTACAGCAAAGAGGCCACGGCACACGCACTGCCTGGCGTTGCCCTGGATTCTGATCCAAGATTTCCCTTCTATCAGATGTCGGATGAGATAGAAAAGGTTGCCAAAGGTGAAGGGGATAGAATTGATGCCTATCTACAGCTCAAAACCTGCCCCAGTCAGAAACTTCGGGGCAAAATACTGATCGATTCCCCCGGATTCGATGCAGATGCCCAGCGTACATCCACGCTGCGTATCACCGACCATATCATCGACTTATCTGACTTGGTGCTGGTCTTTTTTGATGCCCGCCACCCTGAACCGGGGGCTATGCAAGACACCCTGAGCCATCTCATAGAGCGAACCATTCATCGTAATGATACGGGGAAATTCCTCTATATACTGAATCAGATAGATACCACCGCAAGGGAGAACAATCCTGAGGATGTAATTGCCGCCTGGCAAAGGGCGCTTGGCGAGCGAGGCCTGACTGCCGGCCGCTTCTATGCTGTCTATAATCCTGATGCTGCTGTGCCTATTGAAGACGAAGCACTTCGTCAACGATATGAGACAAAACGGGATATCGATCTGAGTGAAATCCACAGCCGCATGGAGGAGGTTGAGATCGAACGCGCCTATCGTATTGTAGGCGCACTTGAGAAGACCGCCAGAGATATTGAAGAACGATGTGTACCCCTGATCTCCGCCACACTCGACAAATGGAGAAAAAGGGTTCTTATCGGTGATGCAGTTATCATGGGCGGCCTATTTTTTGCGCTGCTGATCTACTCGATCAATGCTGGGTATTGGCAGGGCTTCAGTTTTCAGCCACCCTGGCTCGCTGCTGACGCCAATAAAATCCTCCCCTGGGCACTCCTGGCTTTGCTGGTGATTGCTTTAGGCGCAATCCATTTCACCATTCGTGGCCTTGCATCTCGATCGCTACTGAAGGGTCTTCGGGCAAAGGCATCTCAGCTGGGTTTAAAGAGTAATCCGGTCGGCGCTTTTATTCGTAGCACAAAACCCTGGCGTTCTATTTTCAGTAAAAAGCCAGCCGGCTGGGGAAGAAAATCCCGCAAACAGTTGCAAGATGTAGTGCAGACAACCGATACCTATATCCAGACCCTGAATGATCAATTTACCAATCCTTCAGGCAGTGAGAAGCTCCTTGCTGCAGAGTCCCAGGAAGAGACAATGACTGCGAGTGAAACACCACAAGAGAACCCAACGGGCTCTGCCTGACAGATCTCTTTTCATGCCATGCAAGGGGTGTAGCCTGGACACCCTTTGTGTTGGTTGCTTTGTCTGTGTTCGTTACGATGGAGCTGCAACCCTCTCATCTATAATCGTGACGCTTCGCACAGTTCTTATATTGCTTACGAACTGCGCTCATCGTGATAGAGTCTATGATGAAACTACAATGGAACTGAATGGCTTCTGAACGATATGAAACAATATCCTCTACCTACCCTCTTTGCTATGGCCCTTGGGTTGATAATAATCCTTTCCGGTTGCAAAGAGACATATACCAAGGAAGTCGAATCTGATCAGAAAATTTCTGATCGCAGCGGTCAATTCTCTGGGGATCTCGATGATGGAGATCAATTCGGAGCTGCTGTCGCCAATATTGGTGACCTGGAGAGCGATGGCGTCATCGATCTCGCTGTTGGCGCCCCCTACGATGATGACGATGGCCAAGATCGCGGTGCTGTCTGGGTGCTTTTTCTGGACGATGATGGTCAAGTCGATTACCAGCAAAAGATCTCCAGTGACAAGGGGGATTTTGATGGCGACCTGGATGATAATGACCAGTTCGGCAGCGCTATTGCGGCAGTTGGCGATCTGAATAATGATGGTTTCAAAGATATTGTTGTCAGCGCCCCTATGGACGACGATGGCGGCACAAACCATGGTGCGCTATGGGTGCTGTTTCTGAAAGACGACGGTAGCGTGGAATCCCATCAGAAGATCTCAGAAGATGCAGGTCAATTCACAGGAAATCTTGATACCGATGACCAATTCGGTCACGCACTGGCCAATATCGGAGATCTCAACAATGATGGCATAGATGATCTCGCTGTCGGCGTACCCAATGATGACGATGGCGGCACTGACCGGGGCGCGGTGTGGATTCTCTTCATGAATAGCGACGGCACTGTCAGTGCAACCCAGAAAATCTCTTCAGAAGAAGGAAACCTCGAGCGGGATCCAGAGGATGGGGACCATTTTGGCAGTGCTGTTTCTGCCATCGGTGACCTCGATGGTGACGGCGTGACAGACCTTGCAGTTGGTATCAGTGGAAACGATGATGGTGGCAGTGATCGCGGTGCAGTATGGATTCTCTTCTTGAACAGCGATGGTACTGTCGATTCATTAAAAAGAATTTCGCATAACCGCGGGGGCTTAGAGGATCAACTCAGTAACGGCGATCAATTTGGCAGTGCCCTGGTGAACATCGGCGACCTCAACAATGATAACTACGATGATCTTATCGTCGGCGCAAAACAGAGTGACGATGGTGGAAGTGATCGCGGCGCTGCATGGGTACTGTTCATGCAAGGCGACGGTGAAATTGTCTCTGCATCGAAGATCTCAGACACTGAAGGGGATTTTGATGGTAGCCTCAATGATGGGGATCAGTTTGGCGGTGCTTTAGCCAATCTTGGTGATCTCAATGGTGATGACCATACGGATCTGGCAGTGGGTGCCCGTTTGGATGATAGTGGCGGCAACAATAAGGGTGCCACCTGGATTCTCTTTTTAGGGCCAACCGAAACACACTATGACACCAGTGAGGGTATCATCTTCGGTTCGCTATCATCGCTGAATCAGTAATATCAACCCTGAAAGCGCTTTCTCTGGTTACGTCCATCACGCTTGCAGTCATACATGGCTTGATCCGCCTGAGAGTAGAGTTGGTCTACCAGTTGGCCAGGGGTTAATGCTTGATCAGGATCTTTCGGCAACCCTGTGATACCGATACTGACCGTTAAATTAACATTAGGGCGAACGCCACCGGTCTCGAGGTTAGTCAAGCGCTCTTGAATTCGCTGCCCCATCAGATCTGCACCTTCGATCCCTGCCTCTGGCAAAAGGATCACAAACTCTTCACCACCAACCCTGGCAACCAGATCACCACCTCGAGCCTCCTCTAACAATATCCTCGATATAGCAGCCAAAACCTGATCACCAACCAAATGCCCCCATTGATCATTGACTCGCTTAAAGTGGTCGACATCTATCAGCATCAGACTACAAGGTTGCTCCGAGCGAATAGCCCGTGACAATTGCGCTTCAGCTTCATTAAAGAAGTAGCGTCGGTTATTTAAACCGGTCAACTCATCAACCATTGAAAGCTGCTGATAACGCTTGCGCAGTCTGTTGGCCTCATCGAGAGCCTTAGCAAGATCATCTGTTCGCTGATCAACCAGCAACTCCAGCTCATGCAGCATACGGTGGTTGTATATAATCTGCCCCAAGCAGCTACTAAACAGACTTAAAGTATGCTGCTGCCAAGGTTCAAAATACTCCGGCATCGGATGTGAAGCATTGAGCACACCAAGAACCAACTCCCCCATCTTTATCGGCGCACTGATCAATGAGCCGGGCATTTCAGATCCCTGATGTCTGTGAGCTATAAAATCATGACTCTGGCCACAATCCCTGCAGTATTGCAATTGCCCTGTGGCATAAGCTACCCCAACTATGCCCTCACCCGACTTGAACTGCATAGTTTGTTGCTGAGATTTAGCATTCGCTGTGCCGATGATCTCAGCATGGGACTCAACCATGCTTCGCCCGACCACACAATTCAGCACCCCATCTTCCAATCGAAATACTGAGCAGTTGTCGATATTCTGGTACCGCACCAGCTCATCCAAGGCCTTAGCCAGCAATTCGTCTTCAGTGACTCGTTCAATATTTATTTGAGAAAGTGCCCTCAGGGCAGATAGGGAATCCAGTAAGCTGAAGAAGCGCTCTCTTAAGTCCATCGAGGTCTGGTTAAACGAAAGATCCATCTGACGCTCCTGTCAACTCGCCAACAAATTGGCAATTAATTTGATCTCATCTTCCTTGTCCAAAAAACCTGCCTTGATATGGTCTAGCGATTCTGCTGACAATCCACAACAATCAGATAGTGTTGATCTACACTGCTTAACCAGTGCTCCATCTTCATCAGTGTGGTTTAGCCAGCAGGAGACAGCGCCGACCAGGATGACCTCTTTACTATGTTCATCCCTAACCTGTTGACTCATCTGTGAAATCACAGCCACAATCAGACTTGGCAAATGCCATCTATCAGCTAACCAGGCACCAGCCTCACAGTGATTGATGCCTATATGTTCATTTTCCAGCGCAATAATATCTGCATCACTACCTTGCTGACGCGAAATCTGTATGACTTTGCTATATAGCTCAGGAAAAACGTGTACCAGCACCAAAACACCAATATTTAATAGTAGTCCTGCCAAGTAGACTGCATCCGGGTCTGAACGATCATCCATAGTGCTCTTGAGTGAGAGCTGCCTGGCAAGGGTGGCCAAATAGAGGGAATCACGCCAGTAGCGTTTTAAATCAAAATGGTGACAGCCGGAAATATCGAAGGCGCCGCTCACCGCAATGCTGAAAGATAGACTTTTTACCATGTTCAGCCCCAATACGCGGATTATGGCATCCTCAACCTTGAGCACAGGATTTTGCTGTCCAAAATAGGCAGAGTTTGCAAGCCCCAGAATCCTGGCAGCCAATCCCGGATCCTGATTGATGACCTCGGCCAGCTTATTCAGCGCCAGATCCTCTTCACTCAATAGAGTAAGCAGGCGAGTAGCAGTCGCTGAAAGTGGTGGCAGATGCTGCAGCTTTAGAATCTGTTCTTTCGCTTGTTGGGCCGTTTGCATAGATTTATAGTAATAGTCAGGGTTGAAGTAGTCGTTTCATCCTTACACTTCTAGCGGCGACAAAAGCTTGATCTTTAACCCTCTATTTAACTAAGGCTTTCAATTCTGTGATGGTGTACTTAATACACTAACAAGTGTACCATTTCTCCATATCAGCCCCCTTTGTGAGACTCCTTATCTGACCTAAAACAGAGCAAGGTCAATTTTTTCGCGACACAGTTTTGAGATGAATCTGCAGAAGAGATACAACTACGATTACCCACATCCAGCAGTGACTACTGATGTTGTACTATTCACCATCCAGATGAATATCCTGTCTGTACTGCTGATAGAGAGGAAAAATCCCCCCTTTCAGGGTATGTGGGCCCTACCGGGTGGCTTTCTTGATATCGACGAAGACCTGGAAGCTTGTGCTAAACGTGAGTTAAACGAGGAGACCGGTATTGAAGGCGTCTACCTGGAGCAGCTCGGTACTTTCGGTGCCCCGCTTAGAGATCCACGGGAAAGAGTAATCAGCGTTACCTACTTTGCCCTAACTCCTTCAGATCATCTGAGCCCCAAGGCATCCAGCGATGCAGCCAAAACCGCATGGTTCCCCATCAACAAGCTACCTGACCTGGCATTCGATCACGCTGACATTATCGACAGGGCAAGAAAACGCCTGATTGCCAAGCTGGGCTACACTACGATTGCATTTCAGATGCTCCCGGATAGCTTTACACTGAGCCAGCTGCAGTCTGTCTATGAAGTCCTATTGAACGAAAACCTGGATAAACGAAATTTTCGTAAAGGCATTCTTGCCCGTAACATTATCCGTGAGACAGGTGAATATTCCCGCCTGGGAAATCATCGTCCTGCAAAAAACTACCAAGTCATCAACCCGACACAGGTTGAGATCATCAAATAGATAACGAGATTTTCATGAATGTTGAATCTTTGAAACTGCCTGATATCAAGGTCCCTGAACACCCTCAGTGGCCAACTCTGACAGAGCAGGAAAAACTGCAGCTCAAAGCTCAGATTAAAGAGAAACTGAGCCAGCAAAATGCGGTTCTGGTTGCGCACTACTACACCGATGCTGACCTTCAGGCGCTAGCCGAAGAGAGTGGAGGTTGTGTCGCCGACTCTCTGGAAATGGCCCGGTTCGGTGCAGCCCAGGATGCGGAAACATTGGTCGTCTGCGGGGTTCGCTTCATGGGTGAGACCTCCAAGATACTCAATCCGGAAAAGCGGGTCATCATGCCCGACTTGAATGCAACCTGTTCACTGGATGAAGGCTGTCCTGCAGATCAGTTCAGTGCCTTCTGCGATGCTCACCCCGAACATACCGTGGTGGTTTATGCCAATACCAGCGCAGAGGTCAAGGCTCGCTCCGACTGGGTGGTTACCTCTGGTATAGCAATGCCAATCGTCAAGCATCTGGCATCCCAGGGCAAAAAGATTCTCTGGGGCCCTGATCGCCATCTGGGTAGCTATGTGCAGCGTGTTTCAGGTGCAGATATGCTGATGTGGCCAGGCTCCTGTGTTGTACATGAAGAGTTCAAGGCTGTTGCATTGGAACGTATTCGGCGTCTGCATCCCGATGCTGCTGTATTGGTGCATCCGGAATCTCCGGAAAATGTAATTCAACAAGCCGATGTGATCGGTTCGACGACAGCTCTGATCAAAGCGGTATCCGATATGGATAACAAGGAGTTCATCGTTGCCACTGACGGGGGCATCTTCTACAAAATGCAGCAGATGGCTCCGGAGAAGACGCTCATCGAAGCACCAACCGCCGGTGAAGGAGCGACCTGTGTCAGCTGTGCACACTGCCCCTGGATGGGCATGAATGCACTACAGAACCTCAATCGGGTTCTGGACTCTGGTGCAAATCAGATTGAGATAGATCCTGAGCTACGTGAACAGGCTGTCATCCCCATACAACGCATGCTCGACTTCGCAGCTCAACAAGGTATCGGTATGAAGGATAAAGGCAATGCCTGATTTTCTACTACAGTCATTCACTGCTAATGTCTCATATATAATTAATAGACCATGACTGACTTCATTCTCGAGTATGAACTGACAATTCGCCTGAGTATCTTTGTTGCTATCTTTGCAGCCATGGCAGTTTGGGAGTTTTTCATACCCTGTCGCCAGCTTATCTTTACCCGAAGCCGCCGCTGGAGCTCAAACCTCGGCATTGTTATCCTCAACACTCTTTTACTGCGTCTTCTCTTTCCTACTGCTGCGGTAGGGTTTGCCGCATTCATCGAGGAAAAGGGCTGGGGACTGCTGAATGAGGTCAACCTTCCGCTCTGGCTGAGTGTGGTGATTGCAGTTATTCTGATGGATCTGGTGATCTATCTGCAACATGTGATGGTGCACGCCATTCCCGCTTTGTGGCGTCTACATCGAGTACACCATGCCGATCCAGACTACGATCTGACGACAGGCGCCCGTTTTCACCCAATTGAAATAGTGCTCTCAATGTTGATCAAAATCACCACCATCGCAGCGCTGGGCCCTTCTGTGATAGCGGTGTTGATCTTTGAAGTGGTTTTAAACAGTATGGCGATGTTCAACCATGGCAATGTATCCCTTCCAGCACGACTCGACCGGATCTTACGCTGGCTGGTTGTGACACCGGATATGCATAGAGTTCACCACTCGGTTATCCCAAAGGAGACCAACAGCAATTTTGGATTTAACCTATCTATCTGGGATCGACTCATGGGCACCTATATCGCGCAGCCTCAGCTTGGTCATCAACAGATGAAAATCGGGGTTGGATCTTTGCAGAACCCAAACCTGATCACAAAATTGCCTGGTATGCTGAGACTACCTTTTCTAAAGGATCACCAGGGAAGTGACGAGTATAATATTCAAGATAGATCCTGGCCAAACCAAGGAGATAGTCAGTGAGTTTAGAGACCTATGACGTCTACTTTTCGGGTGCACTGCTCAAAGACAGTGATCCAGAAAAGGTCAAGCGCAAGATCGGCGCCATGTTCAAACTGGAAGGGGATCGGTTGGAGCGTCTTTTCAGCGGTAAGCCTATGCCGATTAAACGGGGCGTCGACATGGATCGGGCAATAAAATTCCGTGTTGCCTTCCGGGATGCTGGAGGACTCGTGGATATCGTACCCGCAGGTCAACCTGCACCACTCCCTAAACCGCCAGCAGCTGCTCGTCCTCAGCAGACTCAGACCGCCCCCACTGCAGCTACAACGGAGACACTCACCCTGGCAGATGGCCCGCTTGAGGTTCCTGAAGAGCCCCCTCATAGGGAGATCATTGCTCCGGACTACCCCCTCTCCTCAAATGAGGGTTTCGACCTGTCAGATTGTACAACCGAGACCGCCCCCCAGAAGATACCCGATATCAGCGCTCTCGACCTGACCAAGCCAGGCGCTCTACTGGATGAAACAGAGGAGCCAGAACCCCTCGAAATAGACACAACTGCCCTGGAACTGGATAGCTCAGATGACAATCTGGACGACCAGACACCGCCTGAGCCGCCAATCATCGACACCAACGATCTCTCACTCTCAGCCGCCAATCAGGGTAGCCTGGAGGATTGCCAAACCCCAGTGGAGGCTGCCCCTATACCCAACCTGGATCATCTGAAGATTATCGAAGGGGATGAGAAAGAGAGCCAGGGAAAGGCACAATTTAAGATATCAGAAGACTAGCCATCGGCTCAGAAATCCAGATAGGTCTCCATTGATGACTTGGTAGCATCGGAGAGCCCTTCGGACTGCTGTTGATCCACAGGACGACCTGTTTCCAGGATACCCTCCATGGCGCCAAAGGTTCGCTCAGCATAAAAACGCAACAGCAGGCGTTGATCATCATCACTCATCCAAAGGTGCACCGCCTCACCTAGATCCCCATTTTCCGGGTCGATCTCCCTTAACTTAAGCTTGAAGGTCTCTCGATCCCAACCCGCCCGCAGCAGACGTTCACGACTCACATCAATTCGGAACCACTCGATCTCCTTGCCGTTGTATGTGGAAAACTCTATTGGACTCCCACTCTCAAGCGGCATGCCTCGCAAACGATGTATCAATCCCATGTAGTCTAAAGCATCTTCTCCCTTCATCTCGATGGCTTGAGTCTGTGTCAGGGCGCTCCACTCTGTTTGAGTGAGTGTGGTTACCGGTCGCAGTTGTAGCGGGGGAATTTCCGGCTCAACCACCTCATCCTCACCTGTCTGATAGTGAAAGGCCTGTCCCGATTTCCGGTCGAACAAGAAAAACTCCTCTCGCTCGACCCTTGCTTTTAGAGTTTTGACTGCGATTAAGGGATGCAGTTTATGAGCATCCAACCAACTCCGGTATTTGAGTCGAACTGGATAGAGCATCTCAGCTTTCGAATAGGGTTCAGTCGTGACTTGCAGATTAGTGATATAGGCTGGAGAATCAAACACCTCACCCATATCCTGTTCGACCTCTAAGGTCATTTTGGCGATATCCAGCTCCACATAGCCAGTTATCAAGCCACGGAACTTCAGCGTGTACTCCAGGTTTTCGCCAAGCATAGGTTGACTTGCAGCCCCAACTACGGCGCTCGTCCCCCAAAGTATCAAGGTCATAAATAGGGCTTCAATTCGCAGAATCATCCCCTGGTGTGTTTGCCGACCCCTCATTGACTATACTCGACAAAGCCCTGTTGGCACGTTTCTCGCAGAATAGTGCATAACTTAGTAAACCAGAGCATTAAGCGTCAATTTTTTGTCTCGAGAGGATTAAAAGTCATGATAAACCCTGTCAACAGCGAAAAAACCATTCAAACCGCGACAGATAGATCCAGCCAGTCCAGTGCCGAGACAAAATCGGAACAGGTAGGAAGCAGCAGAGAGTCCGTACAAGAGACCCAGGCTTCAACCAGTAGCCGATCCACCGTTGATATCGACAATGCACGCCAGCTCTATGAAATGGAAACATCCCGCACTGCATCAGCTGCCGCCATCTCCACACCACAGCAGGCACGTTCGCTGTTGGATACGCTGGTACAACAGATTACCAGTTCACCAGAATCGGCCGCTGAAGCTCAATTAGCGCAAGTTACCAAGCCGCTAGCTAATCTACTGGCAAGTGCACCAGCCTGATCTAGTGGTAAGTTCTATACCTGCTCGCCACATACCTATTGATCATCTAAACCGCTTAAGGGTTCCGGCTGATTGCCTAACACCCCCTCTCTTAAGCGGCTGATCTCACTCACATGGCCTATGACAACCAGGATATCACCAGCATCAAGCCGGTGGTCAACACCACTATTGGAAAAGATCAGCTGATTCCCCAACTCCAGATCAACCACACCCAGCACAATCAGGTTATAGCGTTTCTCCAATTGTAAATCGCTCAACTGCATACCGGAAAGCACCGATTTCTCAGGAATCTCAATTTCTGCAATATCGATTGCTTTACCAAATAGCGTGTTTTCAAGCACCTCAACCAGATAGGGTCGCTCAATGATTTCATGCACCCGTTGGCCACTGATTTCATAGGGGTCTATCACCTTTGTTGCCCCTGCAGCCAATAGTCGTTTACTGGATTCAACAGATTCCGACACAGATACAATCTTCAAATCGGGATCGAGTGCCCGAGCCGATAGAGTCAAAAATAGGTTGTTTGGTTCTTCGGCAAAGAGACAAAAAATTGTTTTCACCCAATCCCCAATGCCGATACCCAACAGCTTTTCGTCATCCGTGTAGTCGATCACACCTGCCTGCAATCCTTTCGCCAGCAGTGAACCAACCTCATCCAGGTTATTACTGTAGAGGTAGACCTCTATGTCACGATCGGATAACTGCATCGCCACCTCATGACCCAAAGCACTGCAACCGAATATCAAGGTATCTCGTCTTCCCATTACAAGACCCCCCGTTCCAGACATTCACGCAGATGAATAACGCTATATTCATGGCCGATCAATACCAATAGATCATCAGCCATAAGAGTGAAATCACCTTTAGGATTAAAGTAAAAGCCACGCCCCTTCAAATTGAAATGACCCAACGCCTCATCAGTCTCACACTCACCCTCGCGAATCACACCAAATGGGGTAAGTTTTCTCTGCTTGAAATCGATCTCATCCATACGTTGCCCAACCAGGGAACTCGTCGGCTTGATGCGTACTGCTTCGATGCCCTCACTGGTCTGTCTGGTCAGTAACCCATATACCGCTTCAAAAGCTACCGGTTGACCTGCATATTCAGCTGCAATCAAACCAAAGACCTCATAGGGCGCAACACAGTGAGTTGCCCCTGCGCGATAGAGCTTATTCACGTTTTCCCGGTGATTTGAGCGGGAGACAATCTCAATTTCGGGATTGGCCTGTCGTGCAATCAGGGTAATGTAGACATTCACAACATCATCCCCGGTTAAGCAGAGGAGTCTTTTGATGCGGGTATCTATACCCACACTCAATAGAAGATCGTTATCCTCTCCATTCCCAAGCACTGCTAAATAACCGCGCTGCTTGGCAAGTCTGATATTCTCTTCAAGCGGATCCACAACCACAAAGGATCGCTTATCCTCCGCCAGCCGCTCGGCAACGACCTGTCCCACACGGCCAAAACCACAGACCAGGGTATCAACATGCTTCCGTTCCACTTCTGAGTAGACCCGGTGAGCCCGTATCTCATGAATCTTCTCACCAAATGCCGAAACGATGATTGATGTAAAAAATGAGATCACCCCCAGACCGGCGATGATTAAAACCAGAGAAATTACCCGACCTTCTGTGGTGTGCGGCGTGATATCACCATACCCCACAGTCGACATGGTAACCAATGCCCAATAGACACTGTCAAAAAAGCCCTCGATTTGAGTACCTTCATGATCAGCCTCAAAGAAAAAGATCGCTGTAGCGGCGGTGAAGGTGATGAACGCCATAAAAATGAATAGGGTCACCAACTCAATTCGTTTTTCAGACAGAACCTTTACGAATTCACTGATACTACGGGTGTAGCGAAACAGTTTGAACAATCTGAACAGTAGAAAGATTCTCAGGAATCTGAGGGGACGATAACTTGGAATGATCGCCAATAGATCGATAATCGCCAGTGGCTGGATGGCGTACCTCAACTTACCGAGTACAGCATGCCGAATTGCAGACCCGACATGAAAGGGCTCGTTGATGAACTCTGCCCGCTCATAACGTTCGATAATCACCCGATGGCTATCGTTGTATATCCAGAATCGCAACAGATATTCAATGACGAATATAGTGACCGCCCCGATCTCAATCATGTCACCCAGGTTACCCAGGTCGTTTTTAACCTCATAGATCAACAGCCAGACACTCAGCAGAACCAGCATAATCATAAAAATATCGAAATAGGGGCGAATCGGTGCCCTGGGATTCTGCAGAAGATTGAATACCGCGCTTTTGAGGTTTTTATAACGGCTTGAATCTTCTAGAATATAGCAATATTTTATGACTTGATGAGCAAAGGACATAAGCGCTGAAAATTCCACCAAGGGTAAAGAATCTGTTCTCTGGATCTATCGGCAGAGAAGCTAAATCCTGGAGACTGCAGCGTCAAAGAGTCAGGGAAGGTGTTCACCATCAAGGGGCGAAAGCTCAATACGTTCACCCTCTGCCACCAGGATCTCGCGACCATCCTGTGTTATGAAATAGCGATCGTCCACATCTTTGCGTCTCGCAATGTAGCTCACGCTTCTGCCAGATTGGGCATCGATGACTTTAACAGTTACAAGTCGGTAACCCTGCTGGATATCCAAACCAAAATATATGAGACTTGCGCTCAGCATCAGCGCCAAAACCCCATAGCTCAGCCATTTGATCGGCCTATTCGATGACCCGGGCATGAGAGCTGGAGGAGAGTGCTGAGGAATATCCGACATTCGTTGCTGGCGCTGGCGTATCACAAGCCACGCCACGCCTATCACTGCCAGTGTCAGTAGTATCTTGCTAAACACAATCGGGATTCATATATATGGTCTATTCAGCAATTGGTCGTTTTAGAGATCCAGGTTAGTCGTCGATTCTGGATATCAGGCTAAAAAAGCCTTACCCAGAACACGTTGTTAACCGATCCTAAATGATTAACGATAGTGAGTACAGTGATGGCAGATCTCAAACTGAATATAATCACGATGCTTGCAGCTTAAGTGGTGAAGGATTTACTATCCATAGGTATGTTATATAAATTCCCAACTATTTTTAGTCTCTGTTTGATTCTGTTGTTCGGTTGCAGCAAGCAGCCGGAGCCGACAATCAATATTTCCCGCGCTGTACATATAGGCGATATCGATCAATTGGAGCGAAATCTCTATTGGGGATCTGATGTTAACCAGGCGGGTGCAGATGGTTTGACCCCGCTCCATATTGCCGCCCGAAAAGGCAGCCTGGTGATGAGTCGAATCCTGGTCAAACATCAGGCCAACCTGGAAGCACTTGATGAGCAGGGACATACCCCCCTGATCTATGCGCTGATCGCACGAAACCCAATCATAGCGGAGTATTTGCTGAAGAGCGGTGCCAAACTGGATCCAGACAACGCACTTCATATAACTGCTGCGCTGGGTAGCGCCGATCGGGAGGTAATCAGTTTTTTAATCAAACATGGTGCATCCCTCGACAATCTTGATGATAAGGGTAATACTCCGCTCCATTCAGCGATTCTCAATGAACAGCGGGTTACCGCAAAGTACCTGATCAACAGGGGAGCTAGTCTGGAGATCACCAACCAGGATGGACTGACGCCTCTGGAATTAGCAATAAAGCGAGACAACCAGGACATCATTAGAATTCTAAAACAGTTTGGCGCCCCTGAGAGTCGCTAACGGATTCATTTTATTTCAATAACTTATGGGATTTACGCACTACTATGGCATCAACACCTGAAGAGCTGACAATCAACTACACAGAAGACGGCATCGATGTGGTTAAAGAGTTAGACAAAGTTGTACTCTCCAAAGGAGCTTGGACCACGATTATCTTCCGTTTTCAAGATTGGGACCGGGCCAAGGAAAAGTACAGCGCAGATAAATACACCATCCGCCGCTACCAAAAACGTAACGGTGAATATATGCAGAAGAGCAAGTTCAATATCTCCAGCAAAGATCAGGCAAAAGGCATTATTGATGCGTTGCAAAAGTGGTCTGAAGCGTAGATCCTGGACGATTATTGGGGCGATCTGCTGTCAGCTGCGCCCTACTTATCGATAATTCAGTATTCAAGAACGCAACCATTGCCAAACCGGACCCAGGTCGGTTTGGCAATCTATGAAAGAGCTCCGCCAGTTCTCATAATCACACAGATGTTCAGTGGGTTCGGCGCTCTTAATAGCGACTGAGTACATCCTCCTCCAATGCATCAGGAATCCGGGGCCATTCAGCCATTTTTCCAAGAACAGTAGCAGACAGTAACACCTTGAATTGATGGTTTTCTCTGTTGTCTGTTTTGTAGATGTATGATTGCAAGAATCTTGAACTCCTCATCTATTTTGGACTTTCACTTCATGGCGACTAAACTCATAGTCGTGGCACAGCGCATGGAGAAGCAATATAAGGTAAGGGTGTGAACCAGACTAATAGAGGTCAGACTGCAAATAATCGCCGCTCCGGTATTGAGCGTCGCAGAGACCAGATAGACCGACGCAATACTGAAAACTGGATGTCCTGGGAGGACCAGCGCACCCAATATTGGACTCGACTGCTGTTTTGTCTCCTGGCGGTGCTCTATTTCAATTTTGGCGGCGAGGAGCAGATACGCGACTGGACCAACCTTACGGTGGTCAATCTGGTTTTCGGGCTGTTTAGCCTGGAGATTCTCTACTTCATGCACCACGCCTCACGGGAACCTCACGCACCCTGGCGCCAACGCCTTACTATGTGGGTGGATATTGCCATGGCTTCTTTTGCTGTTCTGGCTGACACCACGATCAGCTCACCAGGTTTTCTGGTCTATCTGATGGTCATCCTGGGCAATGGCATGCGCTATGGCCTGAGACTATTCGGTGAAGCTGTAGTGGGCAGCCTCAGTGCGGCAATAGTGGTGGTCAGTCTACGCTTATTTGACTATGTGAACCTGTTTTCAGTCAGTGCCATCTTTTTTCTTCTCTTCTTTGCGATCATTGTGCTCTACTCCTACTCGCTGACAGCAAAGATAGAGGTTGCCCGTACCAAACTTGCCCACGAACGCAACATCGACGCCTTGACCGGGCTACTTAACAGGCGCGCCCTCATTGAGCGCTCTGCATCTCTATTCCAATCTGATGAGCTTGGGAATGGGGTAGTTGTCTTATTCGCCGACCTGGACGGCTTCAAAGCCATCAACGATACCCATGGTCACAATATTGGCGATCAAGTACTGGCGGCGGTAGCAGACAGCATTGCAAGCATATTACGTAGCGAAGATTTGGTGGCACGCTATGGCGGTGATGAGTTCCTGCTGCTGCTTCCAGATACTACAAATCAAGGTGGTGAACTGGTGGCCCAACGTATCCGCCAGGCGATTGATGACTATGCCAGGAAGAGTAAGATCGACTTCAGTATCACCATCGGAATGGGTAAGTATCCCGATCATGGCAGAGATCTGGAATCAGTGATCGAATCTGTCGACAAAGCGATGTATCGAAGTAAAACAGAACATGGACGTGGTGGTATTTTACATGTCGACGGCTGTGAACTGGAATATTCAGCTCCTGACTCCACGACAATTCACTGATCCGACCATTGGCTATAGTGGAGCAACCTGCTCAGCCCAGGCCAACAATTGTGGCACCAGTGCCTTTTTATCCGCAGGCAACTCCGAATCCGACTCCAGTCTGTCGAGTATCTGCAGATACTCTTCCAGAATGATGCTACCCCCTCCCTCCTCCGACAATAGACGATCTTGACGGTACTCATCCCAACGACTTCGCTCCTCTTCATTCAGTAGTTCAGGCCAGTTTCTTGCCCGATAGCGAAACAACATCTCCTCTAGTCTGGGATCATCAAACAGCAATGGGAAAGTGGACAATTCAGATGGATCACTGCCGATGATCCTATCCATTCGTTGTCGGTCATCTCTGGAAAAGAATCCACCGGAGTAGAGCGCCAGGTCAGGATCTGTAATTGGATCGAACTCACGTCGACTATGGATCTGTTCGATCTTTTTTATTAACTCATCCGCTATAAGCAGTTGTTGTCTGTACAACTCCCCTTGGGTTAAATCGATCTGCCAGCGCTCAGCCGCCTCTGGTGTCAAAGTATTCAATGGAACAACGACCGGACATTTATTGATGTGTATGGTTTTTAATGGCAGCCGGTCCACACCCTCCGGGAGCTGCTCTTTAGGGGTGAAGAGACGCTCATACAACTCATCGGCACTTAGAGCGAGAAGAGGCTCAGGATCGAAGCGTAAGTCGTAGACAATGACGCCATTCGGATTGGTTGGATGTCTCAGTAACGGCATTACCATTGCAATACACCCCTGTATTGCCGGGTACATGGAGGAAACATGCAGTACAGCCTGACGACTCTGCAAATTTAAACGCTCGGCAATCACCTGCTTGGAACGACTCTGAAACAGGTAGTCATAGAGCTTAGGTTGACGCTGTTTAATCAGTTTTGCCATACCAATGGTGGCATAGACATCGGACAGCGCATCATGGGCTGAAGTATGCTCGATACCATTCGCAGCACTAAGCACCTCAAGACGAAAACTGGTGACACCCTGATCGTTTTTCGGCCACTCAATACCTTCTGGTCGCAAGGCATGGGTCACGCGCACCATATCGATAATATCCCAGCGGGAAGCGCCATTCTGCCACTCCCTTGCGTAGGGATCGTATAGATTCCGATAGAGGGTATTCCGGGTAACTTCGTCATCAAAACGTAGGCTGTTATAGCCGACGCCACAGCTACCCGGCGCCGCCAACTCATGATGGATGGCGCGGATAAATTCTGCTTCGATCAAGCCCCGCTGTTGAGCATATTGAGGCGTAATCCCGGTGATCATACATGCCTCCGGTTGAGGCAACATATCATCACTGGGTTTAGAGTAGATGACTAGAGGCTCTCCAATCGGGTTGAACGCCTCATCGGTACGTACTCCGGCAAACTGAGAGGCCCTGTCCCGACGTGGATCAGCACCCCAGGTCTCATAGTCATGCCAATAAAAACTGAATGACATCTATATTTCCCTTACTGTTGTCTATCCGGCACCTTAATCGCTTGTCCGGTTTGCATCAAGAAGCCCCTTTTCGCCGCTGTTGACCCAGCCAGACAAAGGCCAGCAGAACCAAAGGAAATATCAGGAACCATGCCCGATCAGGTTGTTTCTGTGGTTTATAGAAGCCTTGTATTTGATGTGTGTAACCCGCCTCAAGGCCGGCTGATTCAGCAGGACTCATAAAACCTATGTCCACCACTCTGAGACTATCACCCTCAATCTCGGTATCAAATCCCAAGGCTTGCAGAGGCCTTTCATCACCCCGCTCTGGTAGAGTCAAAACCACATCCCTGGAGATAAGCGTCCCACTCTCCTCTTCAATCTCGACCTGCAGGCTCACTCTCTCACCTTGAGGCAGATCTTCAATGTAGTGCTCAATATCTTTTGCCGGTTGCCATACCGCTTGAGGGAAAAACTGCCCCTGCCAGTAGTCGGGGCGGAACAGAGAGAACGCAATCACTAACAGCAGCAGACTCTCCCACCAGCGATTTCGAACTATCATCCACCCTTGGGTTGCGGAAACAAAGAGCAGTATGGCTATCATCCCCTGCAGAGCGATCATAACAATACCCACAACACCTTCCACACCAATCAGCAACAGCTCGGTATTGAAAATAAACATAAAGGGCAGAATGGCGGTACGGATATCGTAGAAGAATGAGCGTAATCCGGTATGGATAGGATCACCACCTGAGATACCTGCAGCGGCATAGGCTGCCAATCCAACTGGTGGCGTGTCATCTGCCAGTATTCCAAAGTAGAAGACAAACATATGCACCGCAACCAGTGGAATATCAAGCCCATGGGAAGCAGACAATTGAACAATCACAGGAGCCATTAGAGTCGACACAACAATATAGTTGGCTGTTGTCGGTAATCCCATGCCGAGAATCATGCAGATCAATGCGGTGAGTAGTAACATCAGTGTCACCGATCCCAGAGAGAGAACCTCAACCAACTCCCCCAGCACCTGACCAATGCCGGTCAGACTGACTGTACCCACAACAATACCTGCAGTGGCTGTGGCGACACCAATGCCAATCATATTTCTAGCACTGTTCTGTAATCCGGTAATCAGTGAAATAGCGCCTTCCCTCAGCCCCTGCACCACAGCGCCACCCCGATAGAGTGCTCGCAGAGCTTGCTGAGTGAGCTGTATCACTATCATCAAACATATGGCGTAAAAAACCGCTGTAGCGGGCGAGAGACGTAACAGCATCAAACACCAGACCAACACCAGAATAGGCAGTAGGAAGTGCAATCCACCCAACACTGCCTGACCTGGAGTAAAGCCTTCAAATGATTCCTGATCCTTATGGCGCAATCCAAATCGCACTTCGCCGTAGATCAACAGCCCATAAAACAGCAGGATTAATAGACTGCTTACCCAGAAACTATATTCACCAAACAGCTGATCAACCATCCCGATCAGCCAATAGGCAAACATGAAAAAGATAGCGACACCGGAAAGGGTAAGCCCCCATCGCAGCAAGCGGGAACCTATGCCGCCTTGATGCACTTTAGTCCCGGCAGGCATACCCGCTTTGACAGCTTCCAGGTGGACCAGGTAGAGCAGAGCAATGTAACTCAGCACGGCGGGTAAAAAGGCATGTTTGATCACTTCCAGATAGGAGAGATTGAGATACTCCACCATGAGAAAAGCTGCTGCCCCCATCACTGGAGGCATGATCTGTCCATTGGTTGAAGCCGCCACCTCTATTGCCCCGGATTTTTCAGCGGAGAAGCCTATCCTTTTCATCAAAGGAATGGTAAAGGTGCCCGTGGTGACAACATTTGCAATGGAAGAGCCTGAAACCATCCCGGTTAAACCGGAAGCCAGAACCGCTGCTTTGGCCGGCCCCCCTTTTCGGTGCCCCACAAGCGCATAGGCAACTCGAATAAAATAGTGCCCTCCTCCAGCCTGCTCCAACAGACTGCCAAATACGACAAAAAGAAAGACAAATCCTGCCGAGACCCCGACAGCAACACCAAAAACCCCTTCGGTTGAGAGCCATTGGTGGGAAGCTACCCGCTCCAAAGATGCACCTTTATGTGCCAATAGGTCAGGCAGCCAGGGGCCAGCAAAGGTGTAGGCGAGAAAACAGGTTCCGATCAGCATCAATGGCCAACCCAAGGCCCTACGAGTTGCTTCCAGCAGTAGTAACACACCCAACACAGCAACCCCGACATCGACCGATAACGGGGCACCAGCACGCTCTGCCAAGGCTTCATAGAAGAGGAACAGATAGGCCGCACAGAAGGCAGAAGCGATCGCAAGCAACCAGTCAATTAAAGGGATTTCGTGGCTGATATGGCGTCTGAAGGGAAAAAAGAGATAGGCTAAAAAGATCGCAAATGCCAGATGTATTGAGCGGGTTTCTGTGTCATTAAATACACCAAACCCAATACTGAAAGGCAAGGGGGAGGCAACCCAAAGCTGAAACAGTGCCCAACTCAACGCTGTCCCCATGACTATTTTTTTGGTCAATCCTGTGGGACGCCTCCCACCATATTCAACAGCCTCGACCATTTCCAGCTGATTTGGGTTATTCTTCTGCACCATATCTCTGCAACTCACAGCTAATCTAAACAATGCGATTCAAATCACTTGCTTCTACTCTAACACTCTTAATCAGCTCAGTATTGAGTCAGACCGCCATCGCTGATGAAACAGCCGCCAAGCCCTGGAAACATCAGCTGGAAATGGGCTTAAACGGCGCATCTGGAAACAGCGATACCATGAATATTCATCTTGGGTTTAGTACCGAATACACTGATCTGGAAAAAGCCTGGAACTTTTCAACAGCTTATGACCGCGCAAAAAGTGATGGAGATGTTTCTGCCAATCGCTTCTTTGCAGATCTGAAAAGAGAGTGGATCTGGCCTGGTATCCCCTGGTTCTCCTACATGCAAGGTCGGTATGACTGGAATCAGTTCAAGGATTGGGATGATCGTATATCAGCCTCCAGTGGTATCGGCTATCAACACATCAAGAATGAAAGCTGGGATATTGCCAGCCGAGCTGGTTTGGGTGGCTTTATCAGCCGGGGTGACGGTGAGGATATCTCTACACCAGAACTGTTACTTGGCCTCGACCTGGGTTGGATCATCTCAGAACACGAGAGATTCGAATTTTCAAATGCCTTCTATCCCGACCTTGACGAGACTGGAGAGTACAGAAACCTGACAACAATAAACTGGGCCATGAAAATGTCTGAAGCACGCAATCTGGCGATTAAGCTCGGATTGAAAAACGAATACGACAGCAGCGCAAGTGATGAGCAGGAGAAAAACGATTTCACCTATCATCTATCATTGATATGGCAGATATGAGTGTGGTGCGGCAGGGCCGCACCCTGCCGCGCTAGCAGGTTTAAGGAGAGTCACCTTAACCCTGCGATTCCCTCTACTACAACCACCCTTTTTCTTTGTAATAACGTATTGCGCCATCATGAAAAGGGGCGCTATTACCCTGCAACATATCCTCGGCCTGAAGATGCTCAAAAGCCGGATGGAGTTTGCGGAATTTATCCAGGTTATCAAACACCGTCTTTACAAGTTGATAGACCACCTCATCATCCACATGCTCAGATGAGACCAGGGTTGCCTTGACACCAAAGGTGGGGGTATCAGATTCACTCCCTTGATACATCCCTCCAGGTATGGAAGCCGGTGCATAATATGGTGTGGTTTCAATCAGCTTTTCAACTAATTCACTCTTAACTGAGACAAGTCGGGTATCGCAGGCGGTCGCAGCTTCCTTAATCGAGGCATTGGGATGCCCCACCACATAGACCATGGCATCTATCTTATTATCGCATAAGGCTCTGGCCTGCTCGGTCGCCTTCAACTCTGAGGCAAGTTTGAACGCCTGCTTACTCCAGCCATGTTTTTCCATTAAAACTTCCATTGTGCCCCGTTGACCCGATCCTGGATTGCCAATATTAACCCTTTTATCCTTAAGATCTGTAAACGCCTCGATGCCACTCTCTTTGCGAGCCATCACTGTAAAGGGTTCACTATGGATGGAAAAAACCGCTCTCAGACTCTTATTCTCGCCCTGTTTGGTAAATTTTGAGCTGCCATTATAGGCATGATATTGCCAATCGGATTGGGCAACACCAAAATCGAGTTCCTTCGCTGCGATCGTATTGAGGTTGAAGATCGAACCCCCAGTGGATTCAACTGAGCATCTAATACCGTGCGTTTTCCGGCCTTTGTTCAGCAGCCGACAGATCGCACCACCAGTGGGATAGTAAACCCCGGTAAGACCACCTGTTCCAATACTGATGAATTGTTGCTCAGCGCTGACACTGAGCAACGGCAATAGCAACAGACCGAGTCCAAGAACCTTTTTCATGCTTCCTCCAATTACATTCATTTTTTAATAATTCGCTATTATCTGATTCAATCGATACCTACCATCGATAGTCAGTTCATTTCAAAAAATTGCTCACTGCCTGAGCAAACTGATCAGGTTGTTCAGCGTAAAGCCAATGCCCGGCGCCATGTATCATTCGTTGTCGATTGTGAGGAAAACAGTGTTGAATCACTTTTAGTGCGTCACTGTTTACATAATCGGATCTTTCACCATGAATAAATAGTACATCACCAGGATAGACACTTTCTCCAATTACGGGAAAACCTGAGAGGGCGGGCAAGGCGCTCTGCAATACCTGCAGATTAAACCGCCAGACCCAATCCTGCTCCTGTTTTAGCAGATTTTGTAATAGATATTGTCGCACCCCTCGATCCACAACAGATTTTGAAAGATGACTGTCTGCCTCTTCACGATTTTGAAGTTGCTGCAGAGGCATCTCATCCAATCCCTTAAAGATAGAGGTAAAACGGTTACCATAGGCAACTGGAGCAATATCAGCAACCACCAGCCTATCGATCCGTTCCGGATGGGTGAGGGCTGCCCACATCGCAACTTTACCCCCCATACTGTGACCCAGCAGGGATAGACTGGGCAGCTCAAGGGTATCGAGCAGCTGCATCAGATCCTCAACCATCACTGGATAGTTCATCTCATCCCGATGAGGGGATCTGCCATGATTACGCAGATCAGGCACAATGACTCGGTAGTCGTTCTGAAGCCTGCGAACTATGCCCATCCAATTGCTTGATGAACCGAACAGGCCATGCATGAGACAAAGGACAGGTCCGCTTTTATCACCCAAATCCCTGTAGTAGAGCAGTGGATCTTTACTCATGCTAATCCTGGATCTATCCCATGGGGAGCGTAGAAGCATTCACAAGCCAACATCTGAGTGAACAGTTCCAGAGCTTGCGCTTCAGTGACTTGTTGATCACCAAGACGTTGCAGAATTTCTTGATAGGTGAATGTGGCTCCCGATTCTGACGCCAGCGAAATCAGTCGATCCGTTAGTCGATCATTGTTGATCGGCAGTGGACGTCCTCGAAGAGACCAATTCACCTTTCCACTCTCATCTTCAGTAGGTTGCAGCTGAGGGTTTAGAGCAAATTTAGTTGCCATCAGTTCTGCTCTCTTCAGTGGTTTACGAGGCTCATCCCCTATACGTGACGCCACCAGAGTCAACTTAGGCCGGTAAGCCAACCGTTCAACCACTTGATAACGCTCCCTCGGATCAAGTGCTCTCAGTTGCGTAGAGAGATCCGCATCGTCAGTCATAGCCGCAACAGACCAATCCAAAGTCTCATGCCAGCGTATAAAGCGCAATCCTGCTGCCTCGAGCAGATCCCATAAGCCATTGATATCATAGCTTTGCTCATGGACATGCAAACAGCGATCAGCAAACTCCACCTCATCCACGAAAGCAGTTCCTTGCCAGCAGTTCCCCTTGAAAACACCCTCTTCTGCAACTTGGGCAAGGGCCTTTGCATAGGCATGGCGATCCGTCTCTGCATCTGGTGAGATAATATCCAGTGCTTGAAGATAGCGATCCAGCGGTTGTCGACCGTAGCTGCCATCCACCATAAACCCTATCACCCCATGAGGCGCCAGATACTCAGCGAGCCGCTGTAACCCCTTTAGTGGATCTTTGAGATGGTGCAGGACGCCATAGGAGAGTATGACATCGAACCCTCTCCCCTTCTCAGGCAGGGTTGTGCTATCGAGAAGGTCCGCCACCTGGAAGTTGAGATTGGATAGGCGATGAGCTTTTGCCCTTGCCGATGCCTCTTCAATGGCCACACGATTGATATCGATGCCAATGAACTGATCCCGACTCTCCTTTGTCGCCACAGCTGTAAGGTTGACTCCCCGTCCGCAGCCTGCCTCAAGAATATGGAGATATTGCGGGATACCCTGAGGTCGTTCGATATAGCTCAACAGCAGCCGTCCATGGTAACCGTCACAGAAGGGCTTGTTACCCGACGGGTAGGGATGGGCCTCATAAAAGGCCCGAACGGCGGCTGTCACCCTGTCCAAACTGGTTTTCCAGAAATTAGCGCTTTCTTGGTGGCATCAGATCTGTAATGCTGCCCTCGGCCATTTCTGCTGCAAAACAGATGGTCTCATTCAGAGTTGGGTGGGGGTGTATGGTTAAGCCGATATCTTCAGCATCGGCCCCCATTTCCAGGGCCAGCACCGTCTCACCAATCAGCTCCCCAGCGTTTGGACCAACGATACCCGCACCCAGAATACGGTGAGTCTTGGGATCAAACAGTAGCTTGGTCACCCCCTCTTCCCGGCCAATACCCAGCGCTCTACCACTGGCGGCCCAGGGGAATGCCCCTTTCTCATATTCTATACCCTGGGCCTTGGCTTCAGTTTCGGTCAAACCCATCCAGGCAACTTCAGGATCAGTGTAGGCCACTGATGGGATAGTCATTGGATCGAAACTGGCAGGCAGACCTGCGATCACTTCTGCAGCCACCTTGGCTTCATGAGTGGCTTTATGGGCCAGCATCGGCTGCCCCACCACGTCACCAATTGCATAGATATTCGGTACATTGGTTCGCATATGTTGGTCAACCGGGATGAAACCCCGTTCATCCACATTGACCCCTGCGGCTTCCGCATTGATTTTTTTACCATTCGGAACACGCCCCACTGAAACCAGTACCCGGTCGTAGCTTTGTGGCTTTTCAGGGGCCTGTTTACCTTCAAAAGTAACCTTGAGGCCACTCTTCTGCGCCTGTATATCGGTTACTTTGGTGCCCAACATGATATTTTTATAACGACTTTTAATGCGTTTCTGTAGAGGACGAACCAGATCCGGGTCACAACCTGGAATCAGATTCTCCTGTAATTCAACCACATCGATCTGGCTACCCAGAGTGCTATACACCGTCGCCATCTCAAGCCCGATAATGCCTCCCCCCACAACCAACATGCGCTTAGGGATATCTGCAAGCTCCAGTGCGCCAGTAGAGTCGATCAGCCTGGGATCATCGTTTGGAAAACCCGGAATCTTCACCGGACTGGAGCCACAGGCAATGATGGCATCGGTAAAATCGATGGAGGTCGTACCCTCAGCACCATTCACCGCAATCCTTTTTGGAGACTCAAAGCGGGCAATCCCATGAACAACCTCTACTTTTCGCTGTTTAGCCAGAGCTTTTAATCCGCCGGTAAGCTTTTGTACTACCTTATCCTTGCCAGCCCGTAACTTCTCCAGATCCACTTTTGGCTTACCAAAGCTGACCCCCAGCTCGGCCATTTCAGCGGCTTCATTGATCACAGCTGCTGCATGAAGTAGCGCCTTTGACGGTATACAACCTACATTCAGACATACCCCCCCAAGGGCATCATATCGTTCTATCAAAATCACCCGCTTGCCCAGGTCTGCAGCTCGAAATGCTGCAGTATAGCCACCTGGCCCAGCACCAAGAACCACCACATCAACCTGTTTGTCTGCTGCACCTTTCACTACATCTGAAACCGGCGCTTTAGTTGGTTCTGGTTTCTCGTTTACATTCGCTCCTGATTCCAGCTCCAGCTTAAGAATAGTGGCACCCATGGAGATCTTCTCCCCAACCTTGACCACTACCTCCTTGATCGTGCCACTATGAGGGGAAGGGATATCCATTGTCGCTTTGTCACTCTCCAGAGTGATAATAGAATCCTCTGCATCTACCCGGTCACCAGGGGATACCAGAATTTCGATGATATCAACCTGCTCGAAATCACCAATATCGGGAAGGGTCACGTCGACAATGCCACTCATGTAGGCTCCTCTCAGTTTTTTGTTGTCTAAGTTTGCGCTATTTAAGGGCAAATCTATTCGATGCCTCTGCTCAGAACGCTGTAAATATGGGGTTCTATTAGCCCTTTATAGCATTTCTGCCGCTGAGAGCGAACCATGCATTGCACTGGAGTGATGCAAATTGATCCAGAGAGGGTATCTCTTCCGGTAATTGCAAAAAACGTCATTCAGAAATCTGAGGGAGAGGGCTTAGCTATCGGGACTTCAACAGCGCTCATGGTCAAGCATCAGTTGCCAGTAAGCCCTAACTTGAAGTCCCTAAGCATTTGAGACTTTTAGCCGCGGATTTGATAGAGCCAAGAGTTGACTCAGTGTAGAGTTCTGTTAGTTATTAACTACTTATCTCCAGACACCTCAGAACCCGCGCTCTCGTTACTCCCTGCCGAGCCAACAGCTTCAAAAGCGGCCTGTTCGGATTGTACCGTTCCCTGATCTGTAGCAGATTCAGCAACAGATTGTTGGGATTGCTCTGTCATGGAAGTCGGTGCTGCAGAACTGCTGCTCTCTGTCTCAGCCGATTTTCCACAAGCAACTGATGTAAGGGCAATGGATGCGGCAACTGCAATGGTCAGTCTATTCATGATTTCATTCCTCAATTTCCATATTCTTGGGTTTAGCCTAAATCTTCCAGGCAGGTTTTTATATAATCAATTGGAGATTGAGGATGTGACTTAGGCACCGATATTGATTAATCAGCGTGCAAATATCTTTAGATTAATTTATAACCATACCCCTTCAAAAATCAATACTTTCTATTAATACCATTCGGTAGATCAATAACCTCACCCAGTCTAAACTGTTTTTTGTGCAATCAGTTTTGCAGCCTTTTCATCCAGCAGACAGGGGTTAGAGAGTATGGCAATAGAAACAACCGAAATGATTTCGAGCACTGTAATATTTGCAGGTGTATTGATACTGCTGGTCTCTTGCATATTTGCTCTAACCAACAAGAAGCTCTGGGTAATGGCAGACGAGACGTCCAAACCTTCAGACAAGGCGTAGTCGAATCGCTTTTGAAAGATCTGAATACCTTCAGACGGAGCAGATTTAAGGTAGACTCAGCTGGCTGATCCGGCGTCTCAAGTTGTACCAGTCTCCAGCAACTCCCCTTTAAGCAAATCATCCAGACCCTCAGCTGTAAGGGGCCGTGAATAGTAGTAGCCTTGCAGATTTTCACAGCCAACATCGACTAAAAATTCTGCCTGCTCTTTAGTCTCAACGCCTTCTGCAACCAGTGCCAGATTGAGACTATCCGCCATCGCCACAATCGTCTTAACCAGTATTACATCTTCAAGATCATTCGGCAGGTCGCAAACAAAGGAGCGGTCAATTTTAAGCGCATCCACTGGGAATCGTTTAAGATAACTCAATGAGGAGTATCCAGTACCAAAATCATCAACGGAGAGTGACACCCCAAGTTCCTTGAAACCAGATAACCAGGCCATTGCCTCATCTGTATCTCTCATCAACAGGCTCTCTGTTATCTCAAGTGTAAGGAAGTCAGAAGAGATTCCCGTCTCATCCAAAACCTTCTTAAGATGATCCGCCTCTAGCCCCAGCTCTCTTTGGCGACTGGAAAGATTTACTGCCATCTTCAAATCACTTAACCCGGCATCATGCCATTTTTTCAACTGCTGACACGATTTATTCAAGACCCAATCACCAATCGGACCTATCTGACCACTGTCTTCAGCGACTGGAATAAATAGTGCCGGAGAAACCATACCACGATGCGGATGATGCCAGCGCAATAGAGCTTCTACACTGACAACTTTATTCAACTTCGGATTGATAACGGGCTGATAGTAGACTTCCAACTCATCACGCTTGATTGCCTGTCGCAGATCCAATTCCAACTGCCTGCGCTCCAAGGTATGTTGCTGCATGGAAGCGGTAAAGAACTGATAAGTATTTCTACCTTGCTCTTTGGCTTGGTACATCGCCATATCGGCATTTCGCAACAGTGAGTCTGCATTGACCGCATCGTCAGGATAGACTGTGATACCTATGCTCGCCCCTATATATATCTCTCGCCCGTAGAGTGAAAAGACTCTGGTAATTTGTTCGATGATATTTGCCGCCACATGAGCCACGGAATCCATTTCTGTCACATCCTGTAAAAGAATAACGAATTCATCACCACCAAAGCGGGCTACTGTATCTGACTCTCGCAGACAGGCCTTTATTCGTGCAGATACGAGTTGTAACAACTCATCACCTACGACATGTCCGAAGGTATCATTGACCACTTTAAAATGATCAAGGTCGAGAAACAGAACTGCGAGCATCCAGTTTTCACGGTGAGCGGAAACTATTGCCTGGTTCAGTCGATCAGAGAGTAATGAGCGATTTGGTAATCCAGTGAGTGCATCATAGTTTGCCTGATAGCGAATCTGCTCCTCATCCTCTTTATGTTTGGTTATGTCAGAGAAGACTGCAACAAACTCCTTGGCGACGCCATTCTCACCCTTGATCGATGAAATTGATAACCACTCAGGAAAAACACTCCCATCCTTACGACGATTCCAAACCTCTCCCGACCAATAACCTTTCTGTAATACCGATTCCCATAATTTCTCGTAAAATGATTTGCTATGTCTTCCTGAACTGAGGATGTTCGGCATACGCCCCAGCACCTCTTCCTGGCTATAGCCAGTAATTCTTGTGAATGCTGGATTGACTGTTTTTATCCTGTTCTCTTCATCGGTCACCATAATACCTTCGGCAGTTGTATCAAATACCGTGGCATTCATTCTCAACTGATCCTCTGCCCGTTTCTGTGCCGTGATATCCTCTTTGACAGCAATGAAATGAGTTATCGTACCTCGCTCATCTCTCAATGGTGATATTGATGCGGATTCCCAATAGATCGAACCATCTTTTCGCCTGTTATGAAACATTCCACGCCACTCTTTACCAGCCAGCAGGCTCACCCACATCTCCTGGTAATCGAGCTTTGTCTTATCTCCACCCTGCAAAAATCTTGGATTTTTCCCAACTGCTTCCTTAGCGGAGTAACCTGATACTTTTTCAAATCTGGGATTTACATACTCGATAATACCGTCCGTATTGGTTATCACTACTGAAGCAGGACTCTGCTCAAGAACCCTGCCCAATTTACGCAAATCAGCTTCAGCCCGTTTTGACTCTGTAATATCACTTCTTACGCAGACGAGCCCACCCTCTGTGGTTCTGTTGTTACTCGCAAGATACCAAGTGCCATTTTCCAGCTCTTCAAGATATTGTCCTCTGGGCAGCGAATCGATAACCGGCTCTCCCTCCAGATTTCGGTTTTTTACACGCCCGCCTGCCGTAGCTTGTAACTCATTCAAGCTGATATTTTCAACCCGCTCTTTGAGCCAAGGGTAGAAATCTTCAAAGCGGTGGTTGAATAACACCAGGTTTCCATCTGAATCGAAAAGCGCAAAGGCTTCGGATAGATTATTCACCGCATCATGTAACCGATACCATGAGCGGTTCGACTCTTGATGGGCGATATACAGACTCTTTACCAGTTGCCATAATCCTATAATCAGGATAAATACAGCTACCGCCAAGAGCATTATTAACTGCCGCTTTCTCGCTGTCTCAGCAATCCTGTTATCTTCGTGCTCGGTGTGAATATCCTCAAAATTGCTATTACTTGGCACGGCTAAGTAGCGATTTTTTAAAGAGCCTAATTCAGTCACACCAAGGAGATTGGAGTCAACATGAAATAGAATTTGCTCCAGTAAAGCCTGATTCTCTGAATCCGGTAAAACAACTCTCTTCATCTCTTGCAATGCGTGCTTAATTTCTGTGAATTGAGTATTGGTGGCAAACAGGTGAAAGGCATAGAGCTTGTTTATGAGCGCAAGAATAGATTCGTATGTTTCTGGATCTGCTTGTTGTAACTCTTTAGCTATGATTGGCAGATAGTGAATACCATTGCGCACCACAGCAGCCTGGAATTTTATTTTCTCCAATAGGAGAAGCTTTTCATCTATCCCCTGCCAATAGATATTAAATAGATCCGTGATAGATCGCTCATTGACCTGTTCATGTTCATCTTCATATTCGTCTATAACTCGATCTATCTCTTTTTTCAGCGCCTTGATACGGTAGGAGGTCTCCACAAGCGGATCATATTGGACCATCAGAAATGAAGCGATACTCAACATGTCTCGATCGAGACTGGCATCCAGTTTCTTTAGATGGAGTAAGTGTTGAGAAATTTCAGTGTAACCCTTGGATTCATCATTCCAGAATAGCGCAAGGAGCATTGCAAAAGCCAAGCTTAACCCGATCAGCAGGAAGCCGCGTTTAGCACCGATTGACTTGAACAACTTAATCATGGTTTGAATCTGGCATGCTCACCAGCCAGTGTATGTAAAAATGCAACAATATCTGCAATATGGTGGTTGGGAATCTCTCGTCCTAGCTGGTATCGCCCCATGATACGTACAGCATCATCCAGGCTTTTAGCAGAACCATCATGAAAATAGGGTGCATTTATAAACGCCAGCCTTAAACTGGGTACCTTGAAATAGTGTTTATCCTCCTTCTTGCCGGTGACATTGAAACGGCCATAGTCTGCCTCTGTAATTCCACCATTTCTATCTTTGAAATAATCCCCCATGGCCCCCATATATGCATACATATTGCCGCCAACATTTGCCCCCTGGTGACAACTGATGCAACCATAGCTCTTAAACAGACGATAGCCCCGAATCTCTTGCTCGCTTAGCGTCCCTTCTCCTTTCAACCAAAGATCAAAGCGGGAATTTATCGTCACCAAAGAGCGCTCAAATGCAGCAATCGCAATTGTGATATTTTTTCCAGTGATGCCATCTTCAAACAACTCATTGAATCGCTCTACCATGGCAGAATCTCTGCTGAGTTTTGATATCACCTCCAGCCAGGAGGAGTTCATTTCAAGGGGGTTATGTACCGGACCTGCAGCCTGAGCCTCAAGGGTCTCAGATCGACCATCCCAAAACTGGGATAGATTGTAGCTACTGTTGTAGACCGTCGGTGCTTTGATTGGACCAACAGCCCCACCAACCCCGACTGAACGGGCCAATTTGTCGGTACCACCGGAGGAGAGCACATGGCAGCTGGCGCAGCTTATACTGTTATCCTGGGAAAGACGTTTGTCGTGAAATAGCTGATCCCCAAGTGCGACCAGCCTTGAGTTTAACGCTGCAGTCACAGAAAGGGGGAGAATCGGTTCATTTTTGCGATCATCAGCCCAAACACCCAAAGAGTGCAGGATCAATATAATCATCAAAAACAAAAGGTTACGCATATTTTCAATCGCAGCAACCCTCTTGACACCTGATGTGCCAATCCGAAATCCTTTCTACTGGGTTAACTGCGCCCTAAGTAATAAAAGTATAAATTTAAGCCAGCTACACTCTTTAGCGGACAACTCATCTATAACTTTATCAACAAAACAGGAATCCCACTCGATAGCTGCAAGTGTTACCAGGGCCTTAAAAAAACATTCCTCACTGATTATTATAATAATAACTTGCGTATATCACCCAACAAGGATGACAACAAGCGGGTAAAACGGGCACCCTCTGCGCCATCGATTACGCGATGATCATATGAAAGCGACAACGGCAGCATGAGTCGTGGCTGAAACCCACTACCATCCCACACAGGCTGCATCGCACTCCTGGATACGCCGAGTATAGCGACCTCAGGGGCATTCACAATTGGGGTAAATGCTGTTCCCCCTATGCCACCTAAACTTGAGATGGAAAAGCACCCCCCTTGCATATCACCGGGAGCCAATTTGCCATCTCTTGCCTTAGCACTGATTGTCATCAATTCAGAAGCCAGTTCGAAAATACCTTTTTTGTCCACATCTCGAATAACCGGTACCACCAATCCATTCGGAGTATCGACAGCGACACCGATATTGACATATTTTCGATAGACCAGAGACTCTCCCTCACTATCCAGTGCTGCATTGAATGCTGGCATCTCAACCAGCGCGGCAGCAACAGCCTTCATCAGGAAAGGCATCAGAGTAAGACGGATCTGCTGCTGTTCAGCTATCGATTTCTGTGACTTACGAAAAGCCTCCAATTCGGTAATATCCGCATCATCAAATTGAGTTACATGAGGAACGGTTAACCAACAGCGGTGCAGATGCGCAGCGCTGATCTTCTTTATGCGCCCCATTGGTTGAATATCTACTTCACCAAAACGGCTGTAATCCACTTCTGGGCCAGCTGGCATTTCAAAAGCGCCGCGACCCGTTCTACCTGTCTCTCCCCGACGTAACGACTGCTTTACGAAGTTGTGTACATCATCCTTTAAAACCCTCTGTTTCGGCCCCTTACCTTTGACCAGGGAGAGATCTACCCCCAATTCCCGGGCAAGACGTCTTACCGATGGACTGGCATGAGGAACCCCTTCCCCACTGGAGATAGCCATAGCTTCAGGCACAGGCGGAACGAGTCTCTCCTTATCACCAGGACGACGGTTCGACATATCTGTCTCAGCTCCATGATCACTAGGTGATGGTGCAGGAGCCTGAACGGTTTCCAGCTCTTCAGCAGCCGGCCCTGAACCTGCATCTACCTCATCAGTGACAGTCGCATCGCTATCGCTCGATTCAATGGTAAGAATGACATCACCCTCACTGATCCGGTCACCCACCTTAACTTGTAGCTGCTTGACCTTACCCCCATGAGGAGAGGGAATCTCCATGGTTGCTTTATCGCTCTCCAGGGTCAGTAGGGACTCTTCAACGGAGACTTCGTCACCTTCGGAAACCAGGATCTCTATGACCTCTACCGATTCGAAATCACCAATATCAGGTAACAGTACATCTGTCGTTTTACCCACGTCTCGTCCTCTTTATTGCCATTCAGGCTCTATCTGTTTTTCTAATTGGCCGCACTGACCAACTCACGCCTTTTTCATAACACGCGTTACACGCTACAGGGGTTGGGCTTGTCCGGATCTATTTTATATTTCTTGATCGCCTGACTGACCACTTCCATCTCTAGCTCACCCTGGTCAGCAAGTGATTTCAAGGCAGCAATCGCCACATAGTAACGATTGACTTCAAAGAATTTTCGCAACTGACTCCGCATGTCGCTTCGTCCATACCCATCGGTACCGAGAACACTGTAGGAGCCGGGGACGAAGGGGCGAATTTGATCAGCATAACTACGAATATAATCTGTAGCTGCTACAACAGGCCCCTTCTGCCCAGAGAGCTGCTGAGTGACATAGCTGACTCTCTGTGTATCTTCTGGATGCAGGGTATTCCAACGTTCAGCTTTCAGTCCATCCCGTCGCAATTCAGTAAAACTGGTTACACTCCAGACATCTGCGGTGACTTTGAAGTCTTTTTCAAGCAGCTCAGCCGCTGCAAGCACCTCTCGTAATATTGTGCCACTGCCCAGCAGCTGAACACGTTTCTTCTGCTTGCCCCCTTTTTGCAAGAGATATAGCCCTTTGACAATACCCTCTTCCACACCATCAGGCATCTCAGGTTGAATGTAATTCTCATTCATCACAGTGATGTAGTAGAAAACATTCTCCTGATCCTGATACATCCTGCGCATACCATCCAGAACGATCACCGTCATTTCATAGGCAAACGCAGGGTCATAGGAGACACAATTGGGAATGGTTGCTGCCATAAGATGGCTATGCCCATCCTGATGCTGCAAACCCTCACCTGCCAGTGTCGTCCTACCTGCTGTGCCCCCAATTAAAAACCCGCGCGCTTGCATATCGCCCGCTGCCCAGGCCAGATCTCCGATACGCTGAAAACCAAACATGGAGTAGTAAATATAGAAGGGGATCATAGTGACCCCATGATTACTATAGGAGGTAGCAGCCGCTATCCAGGAGGACATGGCACCGGCTTCATTGATACCCTCCTGTAGTATTTGACCTTTCTTATCCTCTCGATAGAACATCACCTGGTCGGCGTCCACCGGTTCATAGAGCTGGCCAACCGAGGAGTAGATACCCAGTTGCCGGAACATACCCTCCATTCCGAATGTTCGCGCTTCATCCGGCACTATAGGTACTATCTGCTTACCCAGTTTTTTATCTCTGACGAGCATATTCAGCAGACGTACAAATGCCATTGTGGTTGATTGCTCACGATCACCACTACCTTCCAACAGCGCCTTGAAATTCTCCATAGGCGGAACGGTCAAAGGTTCTACTTTGGTACGTCGTTGAGGTAGAAAACCACCCAGTTTGCTACGCTGCTCATGCATATATTTCATCTCCGGGCTATCTGCCGGAGGCTTATAGAATGGCGCCGCACCAATCTGATCATCTGAAATCGGGATATTAAATCTGTCTCGAAACGCTTTTAGAGCAGCCTCCCCCATCTTCTTCTGTGAATGGGTTATGTTCTGACCCTCTCCTGCCACTCCCATACCGTAGCCTTTGACGGTTTTTGCAAGAATTACTGTCGGCTGGCCTGTGTGTGCAGTCGCCTCTGCATAAGCAGCAAACACCTTGTGAGGATCATGTCCTCCTCTGTTGAGACGCCAGATGTCCTCCTCAGTCATATTGGCAACCATCTCTTCAAGCTCGGGATATTTACCGAAAAAATGCTCTCGGGTATAAGCGCCGCCCTTCGCTTTGTAGGCTTGATAATCACCGTCGACACACTCTTCCATACGCTTTAGTAGTATGCCGTTTTTATCCCGGGCAAAGAGAGGATCCCAATATCCACCCCAAATAACCTTCAGCACATTCCAGCCCGCTCCACGGAATACAGCTTCCAGCTCCTGAATAATCTTACCGTTACCTCTAACCGGACCATCAAGACGTTGCAGGTTGCAGTTAATGACGAATACAAGATTATCAAGACGCTCTCTGCCAGCAAGAGAAATTGCACCCAACGCTTCAGGCTCATCCATCTCTCCATCTCCACAGAAGGCCCACACCTTACGCTCCTTGCTATTGACCATTCCCCGGTCATGAAGGTAACGCATAAATCGCGCCTGATAGATGGCCATTAATGGCCCAAGTCCCATGGAAACTGTAGGAAACTGCCAGAAATTAGGCATCAACCAGGGGTGTGGATAGGAGGAGAGCCCGTGGCCATCCACCTCTTGACGAAAACTATAGAGCTGCTCTTCACTAATCCTGCCTTCGAGGTATGCTCTGGCATAGACCCCCGGAGCAGAGTGGCCTTGAAAAAAGATCAGATCTCCATCCCGCTCTTTGGTAGGGGCATGGAAAAAATGGTTAAAGCCAACATCAAACAGAGTCGCACTTGAGGCGAAGCTTGAGATATGTCCTCCAAGCTCTGTCGAGATTCGGTTCGCCTGAACCACCATCGCCATTGCATTCCAGCGTATAAAGGAACGAATACGGCGCTCCATGGCTCGATCACCGGGAAATCGCTGCTGCTTGGTTACTGGAATAGTATTGACATAAGCGGTATTGGCACTGAAGGGGAGATGAGCCCCAGATCGACGGGCCTTATCGACCAAACGTTCGATCAAAAAGTGCGCGCGTTCCACGCCCTCGTTTTCAAGGACGGCTTCAAGGGCGTCCAACCACTCTTGTGTCTCAATAGGGTCGATATCTGGTCTACTCGGCATTGTTATTCTCTAGCTGTTCAGTTTGGCGTCAGGGAATCGGGTACCCCACCGCAATATCCTATGTATCTCCAAAATCAGCAAACGGAGTACGAAAGAAAACTATTTAGATAACCAATAATTTGGATTGATCCGCGTAATATACAGCAAGACGAAGACGATTTCAGCGTTATGTGATGATTATTTTTAATGACCTAATACATTGTTTTTACAATTGAATTACAAAATATCAGGTTTGCAACAGAGTGCGACATAGATGACCGTCATCTGTTTCCTGCAGACAAAAAAAAAGCGCATCCAGGAACCCCCTGGATGCGCTCTTTGATAGAAGTGATATCTAGATCAGATCTCTTTACGTGCGCCAAATGAAGGCATTTCGAAAGGCTTACGCTCCATAGCAACCTTACGACGCTCTTCCATCTGCTTCATGGATTCTGCACGACGAGTCTCCATCTCTTTAATCATTTCGTCGTGACGGACTTTAGACTCTTCCATGCGTTTAGCGATTGCTTCAGGCATTTCAGGACGGTTAGGCATGTTATCGAAATGAGCCATCATCTGCTGGCGCTGGGCTTCCTGACGCTCCTTGATAGCTTTCATTTCAGCTTCTCTGGAGGCAAAAGGATCGTTGTTGAACTGCTCAGCATACTGACGTTGTGCAGCAACAGCCTGTTCGAAAGCTTTCTGCTGCTGTTCAGCGAAAGCCTTTTGCTGTTCTGCAAATGCTTTCTGCTGATCGGCCATAGCACTCTTCTGCTCTTCAGTCAGGGCAGGTGCCTGATAGTATGGTGCATAGCCATAGTAAGGTGCATCATAGCCATAACCATTACCATAGCCACGGGCAGAACCGTTACCACGGGCGCGCATGTTGAATGAGAAGTCAAAATCTCCGGCACCGAAACCATCACCAAAAAAATCGTCACTCCAGTTATCGCCCCACCAGGCATTAACGGTTGCGGAACTGGCTGCCATAGTGATTGCTGCAGCAATGATAGAAATCTTTTTCATTTTTTTATACCCAAAAATCTGTGTTTTTAAAAACTACGCGTGTCATCTAGGCACATCCTTGTGCGAGATATCCTTTAGTAAACCGCTTTATTTAGCAGGTGCAGCAGGTGCAGCTGGCGCTGCAGGAGCAGCAGGATAGCCGTAAGGCGCATATCCGTAGCCATAAGGTGCACCATAACCATATGGGCCATAGCCATAGTAATCGCGGTAGTTGTTGTAACCACGACCATAACCAGAACCACGGGCACTACCACTCATACCAAAGCTGAAGTCACCAGAGCCATCGCCCCAGCCGTCACCCCAACCATCATTACCGTAACCACGGTTGTAGCCAGGACCACCCCACCATGCAGAAGCAGTAGCAGAAGCAACGATAAGAGCAGCAGCAGCGGCAACTTGAACGGTCTTTTTCATTTTTCACTCTCCTCGAGATAGAATGTCATCTTAGAATTTTCTGAGAAAGCAGATACCGCGTAGCTTTCAAGACATAGAATATTAGAAAATACTAAAATTAACAAATAACAATTTTCAATTGTGAATTTGTTTTAAATAGTCAATATCTAAGTAAACGACGATCAAAAGCCCCTACCCGTTTCCAGGAATGAAATAGACACCTTCTATCCTTCTATAGGGTATGGATCAGCACCAACCCACACCTTATTATGTGAGACAATAGTCCAACACACTCCCTTGACTCCGACCTGAAGCAAATAGCACCACTCAACAGAACTGATATCGAGAAATGCGCATAACACTGACGAAACCTGACGATTGGCACCTTCATTTACGCGATGATGGGGGCATGGCCTCAGTCGTAGCACACTCCGCAGAGCGGTTTGCCAGAGCGATTGTAATGCCAAACTTAAAACCCCCGGTTACCAATACCAAAATGGCTATCGAGTATCGTCAACGTATTCTTGATGCACTGCCTGACGATACCGGGTTCACACCGCTGATGACGCTCTATCTGACTGACCGACTGACATCCGCAGAGGTGATAAAGGCAAAGCAGAGTGGATATATTCATGGAATCAAGCTCTACCCGGCTGGAGCAACAACAAACTCTGATGCAGGTGTCACCAACATTCGTGCACTCTATCCTGTGTTGGAGACCATGCAAAAGGAAGGCATTCCACTATTGGTTCACGCTGAGGTAACGGATCAACAGGTCGATATCTTTGATCGTGAAAAGGTCTTCATCGACCGTCACATGACCCCACTCAGAAAGGACTTCCCGGAGCTGTCGATGGTGTTTGAACATGTCACCACCCGTGATGCTGTCGATTTTGTTATGGCAAGCGGCGGATCGATTGGTGCCACGATCACTGTGCAGCATTTGATGTTCAACAGAAACCACATGCTGGCAGGGGGTATCAGACCCCACTACTACTGTCTACCCATACTGAAGCGGGAAATACACCAGGAATCACTCATCAAAGCCGCAACCAGTGGAGATCCCCGCTTCTTTCTTGGCACTGACAGCGCCCCCCATCCCCAGCATGCCAAAGAGTGTGGCTGTGGATGCGCCGGCTGCTATACAGCCCATGCAGCAATTGAACTTTACGCTGAGATATTTGACGCAGAGAACGCGCTCGATAAATTGGAAGGATTCGCCAGTCTGCATGGCCCCGACTTTTATGGTCTACCACGTAATCAGCAACAGGTCACATTAGAAAAAGCTGACTGGGAAGCACCAGAAAGTTACCGTTTTGGTGAAGATCGGGTAGTTCCATTGAGAGCAGGTCAACCGATTCACTGGCAAATAGTCTCAGAATAGTACGAGCTGAGACTGATGGTCTCATACAGCTCAGCAAGCTACTCCTGACATCAATTACTGGGAATCATCGAACATCTGCTCATCTTCGAAGAGAGACTCATCGAACAACTCGTCATCGTCCATATGATTAGGCCCATCCATGATCATCGACCGTCGTTGCTGCAGATAGAATTCCCGGAGAAAGGCATATCTGTCCACGGCCGCTTCATCCAAGACATTACCCGCTTCCAACAGATCAGCGCGAATATCAACGAGCTGCAGTGTACTCAAGGCAAGATAAGCTGATTGTGAGGGATAGCTGATCGGATTGATTAATGTGTCACCCACTCTACCCAGGAGATCGCGTAAGGTTGTTGGACCAAGAAAAGGAACAACCAAATAGGGTGCATCCCCCATACCCCAGTAGCCTAATGTCTGCCCCATATCCTCTTTGTAGCTCGGCATCCCCATATCACTGGCCACATCGAATAACCCAAAAATACCAAGGGTTGAGTTGATGCACACCCGCCCAAGGTCTGAAAGGGCACGACCGGGTTTTAATTGCAGCAGATTGTTGGCTGCTGAAGGAATATCGGCGAGATTTCTGAAAAAATTGGTGACGCCTAAATCGATAACTGTTGGCGTGACATATCGGTAACCCTGAGCAATAGGTTTAGCGACAGCACGATCGAGGTCCTGGTTGAACTGATCTGATTTCCGATTGAACGACTCAATAGGATCGGCAGGATGCTGACTCTGGAAGCTGGCGCATCCAGATAGAAAAAGCAGAGGGATAAAGAGAGCTAGAATCCTTTTTAACACGACATACAGACTCAGTGACTAATGGTAAGAATATATTGGAAACATACAGCCCATCTTAAGCAAGAAGAAGCCGCGCTGACAGGGCGATTGTAAACCTTCGTTCCTCAGTTGGGAAAAAAAACTAAATATTCTCGAAATAGTGGTGGGTTTTCATTATCCTTGGCCGATGAATGAAACTACCTATAATATTGCCATCGCACAACGTTTCCGAGGCTATCTGCCAGTCGTAGTCGATGTAGAGACGGGTGGTTTTGACCCCACCAAAGACGCCCTGCTTGAGATCGCAGCAACCATCCTGGCTATGGATGAACAAGGTCTACTCTATTCTGTAGAGACATATTCCTGCCATATTGAACCATTTGAAGGCGCGAATATTGATCCTAAAGCGCTGGAGTTCAATGGTATTGATCCTGACCATCCATTCCGTGAGGCACTCTCTGAAGCGCAAGGCCTGAAACAACTTTTTACACCAATCCGCAAAGCGATCAAAGCAAGTGGTTGCAAAAGGGCCATTCTTGTTGGGCATAACGCCTTTTTTGACCTCAGTTTCCTGAATGCCGCGGTGCAACGCGCTGCAGTCAAACGCAATCCTTTCCACCCGTTCAGCACTTTCGACACTGTCTCCCTTGCTGGCATGGTTTATGGCCAGACAGTGTTGGCTAAGGCGGCCAAGGCTGCTGGCATCGAGTGGGATGGTGCTCAGGCCCATTCAGCGATCTATGATACGGAACAGACAGCAAAACTCTTCTGCACCATCATCAATCATTGGCAGCAGATATCCGGCAACAACGGCCTGCCTGCTAACACAGTACCAACTGATCAGACTTAGAGGCTCGTCCCAGCTAAGGGGGAGCATCAGGCCCTGCAGCGACCACCTTGCCTCAATATGTCAGGGATGGCTGTTTTACAGCCAGTAAGTGACCCAGCCGATCTCCCCCTTTTGATTCTCGATCAATTGTGTGGATAAAAAGCGCAGCAGAGTCGATTTAATTGGTCTTACCAATTAATAAATCGGCTAATATTTTTGAAAATATCACAATGCCGAAAAACATTATTTACCTATTAAACTCTGTTTTAATAGTCATATTCCTATTTTTTTATGTTTATTCATATAGATACAATATCTCTTCCGTTTTTCTAAAAAACAACTAGACTCCTCTTTAATTGGTCATGCCAAATAAGAAATAGAGGCCTATGAAACAGCAACGGCTATCCGATCAAATAGCGGAAACCCTGGAAACAATGATTGCAGAAAGAGACCTTAAAGCTGGTGAAAGATTACCTGCTGAACGCGATCTCGCAGCGCAGTTAGAGGTATCCCGCCCCTCTCTGAGGGAAGCCATCCAGAAACTCAACAGCAAGGGATTGCTCTCTACCCGGCGAGGTGGAGGTACCTATGTCTGCGAGGGATTGGAACCCTCTTTTGTCGATCCATTGCTCGCTCTGCTAAGGGATCTACCTGAGTCTCGATATGATGTACTCGAAATTCGTCATGCTCTGGAAGGTACGGCCGCATACTACGCGGCTTTACGTGGCACCCAGGAAGATAAAGAGAACATCAAGGCCAGATTCAGAGAGATGATCGAACAGCACGGCAGATATACCGATCCGATGGATGAAGCCCGAGCTGATGCTGAATTCCATCTAGCCATTGTCGAAGCCTCACACAATCTTGTTCTGCTACATGTCATGCGTGGATTATTCACCTTGTTGCAAAACAGCATCAGCCACAACCTGGACAAGCTATATACTCTTCCCAAGGTCTTTGAACCCTTAAGCACCCAGCATCAACGTCTGTTACAGGCGATCCTTGACAGTGATCCGGAAAGAGCCAGGCAAGCAGCCCAGGCACATATGGTTTTCGTAGAGGAATCCCTGCAGCAAATTGACCGGGCCACAGCCAGTAAACAACGATCTCTACGTGGACTGGCTTCATAACCCCTCTTCTCCAGAGCAAACCAAGATGTCAAATCTCCCACAAAAAAATAAACCCGAAGAGATCTATTTCTACGGTACCTGTTTGATCGACCTGCTCTACCCGGAAGCCGGACTGGCTGGCATGGAGCTGATTCGCAGAGAGGGTGTTCGCGTTATCTTCCCGAATGATCAAACCTGCTGCGGACAGCCGGCCTGGAATTCCGGATACCGGGATGAAGCGAGGAAGGTTGCTGCCGCTCAATTGCGTTGTTTCGCCAAACCCTATCCAGTGGTAGTACCCTCCGGCTCATGCGCCGCTATGATCAAGCATCACTACCCTGCCTTGTTCAAGGATACTGCAGACTACGAAGCTGCGGTTGAACTCTCAAAACGTGTCTACGAACTTACCGAGTTTCTAGTGCGTGTTCTCGATATAAAACTCGTTGATCTGGGCGAACCGACCCAAGTTGCACTGCACACCTCCTGCTCCGCCCGCCGTGAAATGGGGGTCGCAGGAGAGCACGAAGCCTTACTGGAACAACTCGACAATGTGCAGGTTCTGCAACAATCGCACAAAAAGGAGTGCTGTGGCTTCGGCGGCACCTTTGCTATAAAACATGGCGAAATTTCCACCGCCATGGTGCGCGAAAAAGCAGCAGCGATTACTGCTACCGGCGCCACAACTTTAGTCAGCGGCGATTGCGGCTGTCTTATGAATATATCAGGACACCTGGCCCATCAAGAGCAAGAGCTGCAGAGCCAGCATATTGCGAATTTCATCTGGGAGCGCACACATCATGCAGAGTAGTGGCGATTTCCATGCTCGTGTGCGGACTGCAGTAGCAGACAGTAATTTACGCGTCAGCTTCCGCAAAGCCATGGATGGCTTTATGAGTAAGCGTCTCGATGCCTTCCCTGATGCAGAGGCCTTGGAAAGATTACGCTTACGTGGCGCAGAAATCAGAGTTAATGCATTAAGCAAACTACCGGAGCTGCTGGAACGCTTGGAGCGGCAATGCCAGGCTAACGGCATACAAGTTCATTGGGCCGAAACCGTTGAAGACGGTAACAACATCATTCTCGATATAATGCGACAACACGATGCCAGGCTGTTGATTAAGGGCAAATCCATGGTCTCTGAAGAGATGGCACTGAACCATTTCCTCGAACAACAGGGCATCGAATGTCTGGAGTCTGATCTGGGCGAATTTATTCTGCAACTTGCCGGCGAGCCACCATCTCATATCGTGATGCCAGCCATACACAAGACCGGGAAGGATATCGCCAGGCTGTTCAAGGAGAAGTTTCCAGACATCCCCTACAGTGAAGACGTCGACACCCTGACCAGAAGTGCTCGCCGAATACTGCGTCGCCGTTTCTACGAAGCAAAAGTCGGACTCTCCGGGGTCAATTTCGCAGTAGCGGAAACCGGCACGTTATGCCTGGTAGAAAATGAAGGCAACGGCCGCATGTGCACCACCGCACCTCAGGTACATATCGCTGTTACGGGTATCGAAAAAGTCGTCGAGAAACTTTCCGATGTGCCTCCCCTGCTCAGCCTATTGACCCGCTCTGCAACCGGACAAGCTATCACCACCTACTTCAATATGATCAGTTCACCCCGCAAACCTGGTGAAAAAGATGGTCCCGAAGAAGTCCATCTGGTGCTGCTCGACAATGGTCGCTCACACATTTACGAAGACGATCAACTGATCAATACCCTACGCTGCATCCGTTGCGGTGCCTGCATGAACCATTGCCCGGTCTATGCCCGTATCGGTGGCCACGCCTACGGCACCACCATTCCTGGCCCCATCGGTTCCATACTTGAACCGCAGAAACTTGGACTCGACAATATAGGTGAACTGCCCACAGCATCCACTTTATGTGGCGCCTGTGCGGAGGTCTGCCCCGTTCGCATTCCAATACCTCAACTATTGAACCGACTGCGCTACGAAAGGGTTCGCAACGACGGTACTGCTCTGACCAGAGGCCAGGGCAGCCAACGCAGCAGCCGGGAAAGTAACATCTGGAAAGCATGGAGCCTGGCACATCGGCAACCAACCATATATCGCATCGCCAGCCTTCTAGTAACCCGTCTCCGTGCATTGACGCCCAATAGGCTCGGTGCCTGGACCGAGGCGCGCAAAGCGCCCCGACCCGCCAGTCGGTCACTGCATGAACTTGCTAAAACCAATGGATTCGACAATGAGTGACGCCCGCAACAAGATATTGTCTCGACTCCGGGGGCAGCAACCTGTAATAAACGAAACAGAGCGTTATACCGCGCTTAAAACTGAACTCCCACCCGCATCGAACCTCATCGAACATTTTCGATCCCGGATGGCGTCGGTTCGAGCAGAGGTTCACTTAGTAAGCAGAGACCAGTGGCCAACCAAAGCCTCGGCCTTACTCAAAGAGAAAGGTCTGACAAAAGTTCTCTATGCTCCCGAGACCGAACTCGGTAAAACCCTGCACAATAGTTGCAGCGACGATGAACTCAGCAGACTGGTATCCCGTACAAATAGTGTCGCAGAATGGAAAGAGGAGCTGTTTTTCGACGTTGATGCCGCTATCACCTCGACTAAAGCCGGTATTGCAGAAACCGGAAGCCTTATTGTCTGGCCGACAGCAGAAGAACCACGCACCTGGTCTTTGGTTCCACCTGTACATATTGCAATATTGGATGCCGAAAATCTCTATGCTACTTTTTCCGAGGCCATGGAAGCGGGTGGCTGGCATAAACTGATGCCGACCAACCTGTTGCTCATATCCGGCCCATCCAAAAGCGCAGATATTGAGCAGACATTGGCCTATGGGGTGCATGGTCCAACCGAACTTGTAGTCCTGCTGATCACTGAGACATAGCTGATAGGTGGTGTGTAGCTGGTGAAATATGCGTGACAGGCTAAATCCAAAACAAATAAAAAAGCCCGCAATAATGCGGGCTTATGATCTATATAGATGGGTACTGATCAGTTATTCTGGATAACAATATTGGGGAATTTTGCGGCATAGTCTTTTGCCTGTAGAGAGAGTTTGGCAGCAGTCTTACGGGCGATTTCACGATAGATCTGAGAAATTCTCGCCTCTGGCTCAGCAACCACAGTAGGCTTACCACCGTCGGTCTCTTCACGAATACGAATATCCAGTGGCAGGGCACCCAACAGGTCAACATGGTACTGATTTGCCATGGACGAACCACCGCCTTCACCAAAAATGTGCTCTTCATGTCCACAGCTCGAACAGATATGGGTACTCATATTCTCCACGATACCCAAAACCGGCACTTCAACCTTCTCGAACATTTTCAAGCCTTTTCGAGCATCCAACAGGGCAATGTCCTGTGGCGTGGTTACGATCACAGCACCGGAAACAGGAACTTTTTGCGCCAGGGTCAACTGGGTATCACCCGTACCCGGGGGTAGATCCACAACCAGGTAATCGAGGCTGTCCCAATTGGTATCGTTCAGCAACTGTTCCAGGGCCTGGGTAACCATAGGGCCACGCCAGATCATCGGTGTCTCTTCGTCAATCAGGAAGCCGATCGACATCGCCTGAAGACCATAACCTTCCATCGGCTCGAGTGTTTTTCCATCCTTAGAGTCTGGCTTGCCAGTAATCCCAAGCATACGCGGTTGAGATGGGCCATAGATGTCCGCATCCAGAACACCCACTTTTGCACCCTCTTCCGCCAAAGCCAGCGCGATATTGACTGCCGTTGTGGATTTACCGACACCGCCCTTACCTGAGGCGACAGCGATAATGTTTTTTATGTTATCAATCGGTTTCAAAGCCTTTTGCACCGAATGAGCCACGACCTTGCTGCTCACAGTGACCTCAACTGACTCAACACCAGAGAGTGTCTTGACCTGATCAGTGACCGCTGATTCGATAGCATCGAAACAGCCTTTGGCAGGAAAGCCAAGTTCAATCGCAACTTTCACCTTGCCACCATCCAGTTCTACACCTTTGACAGCCTTGGCTGTAACCAGGTCTTTCTCCAGATTAGGTTCGATATAAGCTTTGATCGCTTCTTTTACGGAATCTTGTGTCAGTTCAGACATCGTCAGTTACTCCTGCAAGCAGGCCTACACGTGGGCCCGTCAATATTACTGAAAACTACATGGCGGGGGATTCTACACGAAAACCAGGTAAATATACCAAGCTCTTTCCTGGGTTTTGTTTTTACAGGCAGCAGAAAACACACCTTCAGTCTCCCAAAGGTGTGTTTTACGACGTTTTATCAACAAATTAAGATTGATCAGTTCTAGGTGATCCAGATCAGACAACTTCCTTATGTTGAGCCACGCTATCCATTGTCTGCATTACATCGAGACCAGCCAGATAGCGCTCAATCAAGTGTTTGATCAGAGGTGCTACTGAATCTTGAACATCTGACTGCAGCTGATATGTAGTACGCAATATGGCAATGCCGTGAATACCACTCCAGATAGCTCGGGCAGCCAGTGCTATCTCTCCTTGAGGCAGATTATTCATGGTCAATGCGGCGATCTGTCGCTCAACCAGCTCGTAGACGCGATCCACTTTGTCTTCATGGATCTCCATCAGCAAACCTTCAGTTTGCGGCTGGTGTTCAAAAACCATACGCCAGCGATGGGCATGTTTTGAGGCATAGTCGAGATAGGTCAACCCCAGGGTGTACAAACAATCCTGAGGGTGCCGGCATTCGGTCAATGACTCACTGAGTTTCATGTAGAGCTGATCCAGGGTTCTCCCATTTACCCGTTGCACCAACTCATCGAGATTTTTAAAAACGAAATAGAGGCTACCGACTGTATATCCAATGGCTGAAGCTACCTTGCGGGCTGAAAGCCCTTCATAGCCCTGAGTTTCAATCAACTCCTCAGCCGCCACCAGTGCCATATCTTCGATTTCAGACTTGCTGTGTTCTCCCCGTCTTCCCATGTTATCTCCTAATTTAACACTATCAATGTGTTTTACAGATTTTTAGAACTTCGACCTTCCCTATCAAACAAGGGCAATGGCAATATCACACCATTTTTTATCTTCACACAGTGATCTGTCGCACACGATGAACGACTGAATGAAGATTTTTATTCAAGTATTGAGAATAGCAGTAAATATCAATTTGTCACCATTTGATAAATATATTTACTATACTATAATGCGCTATATTATCTAATTATTGTATTGTATTTTCATTTTCAGGAAACGGCTATGAGAATTAGTGAGCAGGAGAAGAGAAGCACACGTAAAAGAATCCTTATGGCTGCATCAGAAGTGATAACTGAAAAGGGATTTAAGTCGGCATCAATGCGGGAAATTGCACGCAGGGCGGAAGTTGCCGACGCAACGATTTACAACTACTTTCCAAGCAAAGAAAAGCTTTTGTATGGCTACTGCGAGAATCGTCAGGATGAGGTGGCTCAGGAACTGCGACAGATTGAGACTTTCAATGAGTACACACTGCAGGAACAGCTGCAGCAGCTGATCGAGACAGAACTGGCACTGTGGAAACCTGACCGGGAATTCCTCGCAGAAGTATTTGAATTGACCTTCTACTCTCCTGCAGCCAGCCTGGTAAACCTGGCGGAAACACGCCGTCGTTTCAATCGTATGGTGGATGAGATAATAAGCAATTCCGTCGAGGCAGGAGAGATCCCTGAACAGCCTTACCAGGAACTCATGGCACCACTCTATTGGGATTATACAACCGGCATCCTCGCTTACTGGTTACGTGATGATACTGAGGGGTTCGCCAATACCACCCGCTTAGTGGACCAAAGTGTTGAGATATTTGCGCTTGTTCTACAAACCGGAATGGTTGGAAAAGCCCTGGATCTGGTCTCATTCCTGTTTCGCACGCACCTCAGTCGAACCTTGGATGCCTTTGGAGACTACACTCGCCCCTGGATAAAAGCCAAACGACAATTCATGGCCAACCACGATGACTAAGTCGGTGCCAACAGGGAAGTTCAGGCGCACCCGCATGGCAGGTGGCGCGATACTGAAGACGGGAGGACATCACCTAACGCATATTGCCCGACGCCCGTTCCTCAATTCTGAGGCACGTAGCATAGAGAAAGAGAGTTTAGATGAGAAGACGGCTCAGATACTGTTTAACGCCCTCTCACAACTCAAAGGTACCGCCCTAAAGCTGGCCCAAATGTTGAGCATGGATAGCCATCTATTACCTGAATCGATACGCAAGCAACTTGAGAAGTCATATCATCAAGTGACCCCTTTGGGTCGCCCCCTGATACGGAAAATTTTCCTACAGGAATTTGGCACACCAGCAGAGAACATCTTTTCTACTTTTGAGCAGCAGGCTTTTGCTGCCGCCAGTCTCGGTCAGGTGCATAAGGCAACAGCCGATAACCACCACGTGCTTGCCGTAAAGCTTCAATACCCAGGCATCGACATCACCATTAATAACGATCTACAAATAATGAGGATGCTGATTAAACGTACCCCACATGCAAAACTTCTACTCTCCTCTTTGGATGAGATAGGCCATCGTTTACATGAAGAGATCGATTATAGACAGGAGGCAGACAATACAAACTGGTTTCGTGAAAGGTTACAACTCGAGGATATTGTTATTCCTGCCGTTCACTCAGACTTTTCAACAAAGCGAATATTAACAACAACCCTGTTACCTGGTGAACACCTTGATCAGTGGCTCTCTAACACCCCTGATCAAGATCAACGTAACCATTTCGCACAACGCCTATACGATCTCTTCGTTAACTCATTTTATGGGCTTAATGCTCTGCATGCAGACCCGAACCCAGGTAACTATCTGTTTGCTGGTGACGGTTCGTTGGGCTTGATCGACTTCGGCTGTGTAAGACATTTCTCAAAAAACTTTGTCGCACTGATACCAATCCTGATCAATGCCTATATGCAGAATGATGCAGAAGTAATCCTTCATACCTACCAGAAGCTAGGACTGGAAGTGAGTGATTTGAGAGCCTCTGAATTAGAGACTTTCTACAGTGAAACCCTGGAACCATTTGGAGCCTGGTTAAGCGAACCATTCAGAGCTGGGAGATTTGACTTTGGTTCACGATCTTCACCTTACACGAAAGAGGGTATGAATATTTTCAAACAACTGAGCCGGGTCAGTAAAGTTGATGATATTGCCAATGAGTTTATCTACTTTGATCGTACATTATTTGGCCTCTATCAGATCTTTGAACGTATGGAGGCCCAGGTCAACATGGAGCATAAATGGCTAATTTAAATAAATCGCTTATCTTTGCTGGAATTTTCAGTCTGCTTGCTGCACTCCTGCATATTACAATTATTATCGGTGGTGCTGATTGGTATCGATTCTTTGGTGCAGGAGAGGAGTTGGCTCTACTTTCAGAACAGGGCTCACTCTTACCAGCAGCAATCACAATGGCTATTACAATTATCTTTTTTACTTGGGCAATCTATGCCTTTTCAGGAGCAGGCCTAGTTAGAGACCTTCCTTGGGTTAAGCCTGCCTTGGTAGTCATAACTTTGATCTACCTTGTAAGAGGTCTTGGCATATTACCACTACTGTTTTTTTCTCCTGATTTAGTTGATACCTTCCTGGTCGTGACTTCGATAATCAGTTCAGTAATCGGTATTGTTCATCTCATGGGTTATAGACAGATGATCCAGGCGCCACAATGAAAAGTAATCAACAAAAACAGCCCACCGGTAACCCCTTTAGTAGTCATAAATTCCCACTCAAAGTACGCCTGTTTTTTGCTGTAACCCGATTTTTTTTCAGCGCCTTGGGTAGCATTGCACCTACCCTCGCCGGCAAACTCGCACTACCGCTATTCATGACCCCACCTAGATTTCCTTCTCCCCGTAGAGAGATGGCAATAAAGGAGAAGGGCAAGCAGCATTACAAAACCATCGATGGAAACCGTATTGCCATCTACACCTGGGGTGAGGGTCCGGCAGTACTTCTAAGTCATGGCTGGGGAGGACGTAGCACCCATTTCTATGCACTCATCGAACTACTTGTAAGCGCGGGCTATCAGGTAGTGGCCTTCGACGCACCTGCACATGGAGAATCTTCAGGCAAGAGAACTAACGCACTTGACGTAACCAGTGCGCTGGTTGCGGTTGCTGGATCACTTGACTCTATCAAAGTGCTGATTGGTCATTCATTCGGTTGCGGCACTGCGTTGTTGGCCATCGACAGATTCGAAATCAAAGTAGAAAAACTCATACTATTTAGTTGCTTTGAAGATATCTACTGGATAACCAATCAATTCGGAGAAGCATTTGCTATGAACGAGAAAGTTACAGCTGCGATGCGAGATGAGGCGCACCGCCAATACCTGAATCGATTCGATAAACCCTGGGAGTGGCACCAACTCTCTCCTATCAATACTATTCAGCGTATCAAGACAGAGATACTCATGTTGCATGACCAACAGGATCAGGAAGTGCCCTATCAACATGCTGAAAATTTAATAGCAGTGAGTGCAGATGCTCAGCTTGTCACCACATCAGGCCTGGGACATAAGAAGATACTAAGAGATAAAGCGGTTCTGCAAACCTGTTTGGATTTTATTCAAAAGCAGTCATGAGAGCTGGGGTCTATTCCACCCAACGGTTTAACTGATCAAGTCGGCGAGTACCTTCCGGTTTTTAAGTTATCCTGGGTTCGACTGTTTATCAGCAGTCAGACTGCTGATGATGACAATCATTACCAGTGACAACAGAAAACCGGGAACAATCTCATAGAGATCGAACAAACCACCTTCTAACTGCTTCCACACAATAACGGTAAAGCCACCGGTAAGAATACCGCCCAATGCACCCCAGCGGTTCATACCACGCCAATAGAGAGAGAGCACTACCGCAGGCCCGAAAGCCGCACCGAAACCGGCCCATGCGTAGGAGACCAGATCAAGTACTTTGTTATCACGGTCCATGGCCAGTAAAAATGCAATCCCAGCTATGGTGACTACAGCCAGACGACCAACGATCACCAACTCTGATTCTGAGGCCTCTCTACGAACCAGTCGATACAGGTCTTGGGTAAAGGTGCTCGACGAGACCAGAAGTTGGGAATCTGCGGTACTCATGATGGCTGCCAGTATTGCAGCAAGACAGATGCCAGCCACCAGCGGATGAAACATCACTTCCACCAGACGGATAAATACTTTTTCCGCATCATCCAGTGGAGCTTCAAAAAAAGTGATACCGATCATGCCTGTCAGGCAGGAGGCTATAAGCGCGACAAACACCCAGCTTACAGCAATGCGTCTGGCCTTGGGCACAAACCCGACCTCTTGAATGGCCTTGAACCTGGCAAGGATGTGCGGTTGGCCAAAGTAACCCAGTCCCCAGGCCATCAATGAAACAATGGCAATCAAACCCAGGGGTTCACCTTTGCTGTCGGTGAAGGGGTTGAGTAGTTCACTATTCTGTTCACCTATCATTGCAGCTATTTGGCTAACAGTGCCTATATCCCCCAAAGCAAACAGAGGTATCGCAACCAGGGCAATCAACATCAAAAGACCTTGAAAGAGGTCGGTCCATGAGACCGCAAGAAATCCACCAAATGCAGTGTATAGAATGATCACCAATGCACCTGTAGCTACCGCCCAGAGATAGGGCAGACCAAACACAGCTTCAAAAAGCTTACCCCCAGCCACCAGACCAGAACTGGTATAGAAGAGAAAAAACAGCAATACAAAAGCAGAGGAGACCACTCTGATGATGCCACTGTTGTCTTGAAATTTATTGGCAAGGTACTCAGGCAGGGTCAGGGCATTTCCCACCTCTTCAGAAGCCGTCCTCAATCTCGCAGCAACCAGTCGCCAGTTGAGCCAGGTTCCCAACATCAGACCCAAGGCTATCCAGATCACTTCAACTCCGGCCAGATAGGCGTATCCAGGCAAACCCAACAGTAACCATCCACTCATGTCTGAGGCACTGGCGCTTAGTGCTGCTACCCAACTGCCAAGCCGCCTGCCACCCAGCACAAAGTCAGATAGATTGCGGGTACGTCGCCAGGCGATAACACCAATCCCTAAAACCACCACCATGTAGAGAAAGAAGCTTAAGCCGACCAGAAGCTGTTGATTCATTATTTCCCCTTCTAATGTGATGTAGTCAATCTACATGAGCGAATGATAACGCCGCTGGGCGGAAAAATAGCTTCAGCAGGGTCAATTCGATTAGTGTTAACAGGCCCTAGCTCAGTTTTTCTATTTTATTCAGATAGGCAGATTTCATGGCCGCTTCAAAATCCTGATTGGTCGGGTATTCAAAACCAAACACCGGCTGCCAGAGATCGTGGTTCTCCATGCAGAGATAGAAAAAAACCCGCTCATGCCAGGAGCGCAACGCCTGGTAAGCGAAACTGAACATCTGCTGTTTGATCTCTTTTGGATATGAGAGCTTACCATCACTCTCTACCCAGGGCATTTGCAGAATCTTACTCTGAAAACCTTTGCGAGCGCGGAGCTGCTTTATTACCGGCTTAATGTAGGTCAGAGTACCAAGCGACACCAACACCACTTCATCCGCAGTAAAAGTCTCTTCAAGACGCTGGAAGAGTTCACCATAATCCTGTTGCCAGGCATCGTAGTGAATCATCGGATGAAGATGAAAGCCGACTAACACCCCTTTGTCGGCCATACGTCGCGCTGCATTCAGACGTTCATCAAGTGAGGCGGTCAAATGCTCCTCATGGGCGATCAGGGTCGGTGTATTCAGTGACCAGGTACAGAGAATATTACTCGGTAGATCCCTCTTTAGCAGATATTGGATATTCTTAGACTTGGTTTTCAACTCAAGAATGACATTGGGATGTCTATCTGCAAACTCGAGTAACGCATCTAAAATACCAGCCTGGTTACCCCACATCAGGGAGTCAGAGGATTGACCTGTACCGATATGGTAGAAACGCTGTGGATCGATCTCCAGCTGGGCAAGTTTTTCCGGAAAACGACTGTCAAACTTTACTTCATCACCATGATAGAAGGATTGGATACTGCAATAGCTGCAATCAAAACCGCAGTTTTCCACAGCATCCAGTGTCAGCAGATTGCAGCAGCGGGTGCGAGGAGAGGCGACAGGACAAGGCCCCAATCCCAGCCTCTCTTTTTCTGTATTTACTCGGCGGATTCTCTGTTCTGCTCTGGCGGGAACTACAGGGATGTCTGGATAGTGATTCGGCGCTTCCCGTAACTGCTGCCATTGCCCCCGCAGATGATCAAGTAACCATTTTCGATGTTGCTTGGGTGCCATGCCAGCTGGATAGTCATTCGCCCAATAGCGCTGCAGAGATCCTTCACCCCACATCGCCAGGTCTGCGGCCATGTCGCAGAGTTGTCTCAACTCCTGCTGAGTAAAACGGTGTGTGACTGCCTGTTGCTGGATGAATCGCTGCTGTTCAGGTTGCAGCCGATCTACACCTGCCTGTTGAAGCAGACCGGTAACTCTTTCGTCATGGGATAACGACTGGGACATACTGGAAGGCCTCAGCGCTTGCGCGATACAAACTTTTTCAGACGCTGCCGTTTTTGAATCTGGTGCTTGGTTAGCTTGTTTTTCTTCCCTTCATAAGGGTTGTCGCCGGAACGGAACTCAAGACGAACCGGTGTGCCTTTGAGTTTCAGCGCAGTACGAAAGCGTGAGATCAGATAGCGTTTATAGCCGTCGGGCACTTTATCCGTCTGATTACCGTGGATAACGATCAGGGGTGGATTCTTTCCTCCCTGATGCGCATAACGCAATTTAATACGGCGCCCATGAACCAGTGGTGGTTGGTGCTCCTGCACCAGGGCCTCGAGCAATCGAGTCAATTCAGGAGTAGCCAGATCACTCATGGCACTGGCGTAGACATTATCTACAAGTCTGAACAGATCCCCTACCCCAGAACCATGCAGTGCAGAGATATAGTGGTGGCGAGCAAAACTGAGGAAAGGGAGTTTTCGTTCAATTTCAGTTTTGATCCACTCCCGCTGATCCTGGGAGAGACCATCCCACTTGTTGATCACCAGGATCAACGCCCTGCCGCTCTCCAGTACATGACCAGCCAAGGTAGCATCCTGCTCACCGATCTCCTGTTGTGCGTCAAGCACCAGCAGCACTACATTCGCCTCTTGCATCGATTGCAGTGTCTTAATGATGCTGAACTTCTCTATGGCTTCTTTGATTCGTGCCCGACGTCTGACCCCTGCGGTATCGATCAAGGTGTAGTGTTTGTCGTTACGGGTGAAGGGGATGTAGATACTGTCTCTGGTAGTACCGGGTTGATCATAAGCCACCACCCGATCCTCCCCCAGCAGTCGATTAACCAAAGTAGATTTTCCTACATTGGGACGACCAACCACGGCAATCTGGATGCCTTTTTCCTCGTCAGCAATCTTCTCTTCAGGCGACGGCATCTGCTCCAGAACGCTGTCGATAAGTGAACGCACGCCCCGGCCATGAACAGCTGCAATGGCTTGTGGATCACCCAATCCCAAGCGATAGAAATCACTGGCCACCAGATCTTCATCCAACCCTTCACTCTTGTTGACTGCGAGAGTTACCGGCTTTCCGGTACGGCGCAACTCCTGGGCGATGGTTTCATCACCTCCGGTACACCCCTCCCGACCATCGAGGAGAAACAGAATATGATCAGCCTCACCAATCGCCTGACGAACCTGTTGCTCCATCAGCACGTCAATTCCCACCTGATCACCACTGATGCCACCGGTATCAACCACCACATAGGGGTGCTTACCAAGCTTGCCAGTGCCATATTTTCGATCGCGGGTCAGCCCTGGTTGATCTGCAACCAGGGCATCACGACTGCGGGTCAAACGATTGAAGAGGGTGGATTTACCCACATTTGGGCGTCCAACCAGCGCAATAACAGGTAGCATCAGGGGTTCTCAGCTTCGATTGGGTGAGCCTTCAGAGCTGTCAGGGTTCCACCCTCATCCAGGACATAGACCTGGTCGTCGATCACCAGAGGTTGATAACGTATCGCATCACTGCCAACTTTCACCCGCGCCATTTGATGGCCATCTTCCTGAGAGAGCCAATGAACATAACCATCGAGATCACCCACAACCAGATATTGATCAATCATGGCAGGTGCCGTCAGACGTCGGGCATGCAGTGCTTTCTGCTGCCACAAAGTAGCACCATTGGTGGCATCAAGTGACCAGACATGGTCTTCTTCATCTGTGACGAATAGCTGCCGCCAGGAAGCATCAAGACCGGCATGTGAGGAGATGCTCCGTCGCCACAGCACAACCCCGCTGGACTCCGATACAGCAGCAACTTCACCCTGGAAGGCAGTGACATATACCGTGCCCTCCACCAGTTTGGGATCAGCATCGATATCGACCACACGTTCCAGTTCAGTACGACCTTTAGGTGTGGAAATCGAAGCCTCCCAGGCCACCACACCCGCGTCAAGAGTCAAGCCAATCAGCTTGCCCCCTGCAAATCCGGATACCACCAATGAGTTACTGATTGCAGGTGAACTGTCACCACGAAGCGACAATACCGGGACACTACGGTCATAGAGCCAACGGCGCTCTCCGCTATCCGCTGCATAGGCAGCCACACCGCCATCGCCAGTCCGGCAGACAATATAGCCGCCACCGATTGCAGGGACAGACAAAACTTCACTGCCTACCCGCTTACGCCAACGTTCCGTACCGTCAGCACTGTTGAGCACAATCAGCTCTGCCTCCATTGTGCCAACGGCTAGAAAACCTTCTCCAATCCCAGGCCCGCCACTCAATGGGCTATCTATATCCACTGACCAGAGTGTATCCCCGGTTTTCATGTCGATAGCATAGATTTCACCAGAAGGCTCGGCCAGATAAAGCTGATCATATTCATGGGCAGGGGGCAATTTCAATTGCGCCCCATCACCCCCTTCAAAATCCTCATCCCAAATGGATTCAATTCGAAGCTCTTGCTGTAACTCCACCAGTTCAGATGGCGGATCAGCATTATCTTTACCTGTGAATATACTGCAGCCAGTCACTAGCAGCATGGGTAACCAGATCAGGTGACGAATCATCTTGGCCTCAGGGTGTGGCAACGGCCAGATCATCGAGCTTCATCTGCAGCAGAGCCCGGTCACTGATATCTTTTGTCATAGCCTCGGTATAAGCTGCAGCAGCCGCCACAAGATCGCCCTTCGCATGGGCAATATCTCCACGAAGCACCGCAAATTCACCTGCAAAACCGCCAGTTTCGATAGCAGTCTGCTGCTCAGCAGCGTCAAGATCACCTTCATCAAGCAGGATTCTGGCGAGGTTGAGTTGTGCCATCTGGGTCAGTGCAGGAACTTTACTCTCCTTGATGACCAACTCCAGTTTCGATTTGGCTGCAGCGCTGTCACCCGCCTCCATCAGCAGACGGGCTTCTGACAATCCGGCGAACAGTGCATAGCTGCTACCATCAAAGTTTTGTTTCAACAACTCGGCCTGTTTAGCGGCAGATTCGTTATCACCACGCTGCACCGCACTGACCAACTGGCTGAAGGCTACCGAGGCCTCACCGCCAACACGATCCTGATAGTTACCCCAAGTCTGCCAGCCAAAAACGCCACCCAACCCGATCACCAATCCGGCGATCACTGAGGTACCGTTCTCTTTCCACCAGCGCTTGATGGCTTCGACCTGTTCTTCTTCGGTCTGATATGTGCTCATAAGTCTCTAACCCATTCAACTCAGTTGATTATTTGATTTCAACCCGAAGTCACCCCTGCTCAACCAGCATTTCTGCCAATTTTACTTCGAGTTCTGACAATTTGATTTGTCGTTGTTCACCGCCCCGCAAAGGCTTAAGGGCGATCTCCCCATTATTAAGTTCATCCTCACCCAGGATCAGTGCAAATCGGGCCTGGCTTTTATCTGCCTTCTTCAATTGGCTCTTGAATCCACCACCACCACAATGGTTGATGAGACGCAGTTCAGGCAGTGCATCCCTAAGCTGCTCAGCCAGTTTCAGACCGACCCTTTCCGGTTCTTCACCCAAAGTCACCAGATAGACGTCAGGAACCGGCAGACGTTCCGTCAAATCAATCTCTTCCAGCAGAGAGATCAGTCGCTCAATCCCCATGGCGAAGCCAACCGCAGAGGTCTCTCTGCCACCCAGCTGTTTCACCAGGCCATCGTAGCGACCACCAGCACAGACAGTACCCTGGGCACCCAGGCTGTCAGTGACCCATTCGAACACGGTACGACTGTAGTAGTCGAGACCGCGCACCAGTCGGGGATTTTGCACATAGGCCACCCCAGCCAGATCGAGACCCTGACAGATCGCCTCATAGTGGGCACGTGAGGTGTCACCAAGATGTGCCATCAGAGTTGGCGCCTCAGCAATCAATTCGGCCATCTCAGGATTCTTGCTGTCTAGAATCCGCAGCGGGTTACTCTCAAGTCTTCTTTTACTGTCCTCATCCAGCAGGTCAATATGCTGTTTGAAGTAGTCGACCAACTGATCGCGATAACTCGCCCGTTCCTCGGTTGTTCCAAGGGTGTTGATCTGCAGCTCCAGATCATTCAGGCCCAGTTCCCGCCAGATTCTGGCAGTGATTAAAATCAGCTCAAGATCGATATCCGGCCCGCTCATGCCAAAGCTCTCGACACCAATCTGATGAAATTGCCGATAGCGCCCTTTCTGAGGACGCTCATGGCGGAACATCGGCCCCTGATACCAGAGCCGCTGGGTCTGATTGAAGAGCAGACCATGCTCAAGCCCGGCGCGGACACAACCCGCAGTACCCTCAGGACGCAGGGTAAGGCTATCCCCATTGCGATCCTCGAAGGTGTACATCTCCTTCTCAACAATATCGGTAACCTCGCCGATAGAGCGCTTGAAAAGGTCGGTCATCTCGACAATCGGCATACGGATTTCCGCATAGCCGTATCGACTCAAAACCGAACGTACCCGGTCTTCAAAAAACTGCCAGACAGGGGTCTGTTGGGGCAGGATGTCCTTCATCCCGCGGATGGCTTGGATCTGCTTTGCCATTGGACTCAAGAAAAATGGATAAAAGCAGGCAAGATTACCACGTTATGATGGGCTAACCTAGCCCGGATATCTTATCTGAGGCGATTGGGATGCGGTTAATATGGTTTGCATTCGCGATCATAGTGATGACTATTAAAAAATCAGCTGCGCGCGCAGAGAAGGTGCCGGGTTAATAATGACGTATGTCATGCATATTCGCTGGAAGATTGTAGCTAAAACCCCGGGACGCACAAAGAAATGTATTGATAATTAAGATTGCCTATACTTAACTGATAGGTAGTAGAGGGAGAGTAAATGGTGTTTCAAGCACAGGAGATGCTGATATGCCAAGTCACATTAGGCGTGCGGAACAATTTGAAAGGGAAGCCCAGAGGGGAATCGGGCATGTTAAAAGTCCTGAATTAAAGGATGTCATCAAGAAACTTCGCCTCTATCACAATAATGCGGCAGTGAATGGTTATCTGCATAATCACATTCTGACCGACCTGAAAGATTCCATCACAAAGTGGTCACAAAAACAGCCAAAAGAGTTCGCTGCCCGCCTGGGTCCTAATTTAGCTCATGAGGTAATGGTTGAGCTTACTTCGAGTAGTGCGGAGCATCTCAATCTGGTAAATGGCGATATTCTTTTTCGTTGGGTCCCTCGAGGAATTGATCAACGTAAACCTCTGCAGGGTATTATCGCTGCAGGTCAGGATCGTCAAGATCAGACACAGTACAAGGCTTATGGAGACAGCATTAATCTGGGTGTTTCAGTACTGGTCATACAACATGTTGGCATTTACTCTGACGGTGAAGTTATCGAAATTGGTGAAACTGGATTAAAGAAGAATCCCGTATCAGAACGAGTTAACTTCGACCTGGTCGTACGTAGCAGACTGTTTGGTCATATGATTAATGCCGTTGCAAAGTCTGCCCGTTGCGGACTGGCCTATATAGGCAGGCCGAAATATCCGGTTTGGGATCTGGCCACTTTAAGTTTTAAGCCACATCCAGGGGCACGTCTTCTGGTCGCCAATCAATTCCTACTCAAACGTTTGGATGACTCATATCGAGGCGGAGGCATGAGTAATGTCTTACAGCAAACGGTTATCTGTTCCCACTTTGTTAATGCAGTACTCTATGCAGCTATCTGGCCTAACGGAACACTTGCGACAGCTACAGACCATACCTATGATGATATCTTCAAGATCAGTCCTGCTGAGATGTGGAAAGATTTCAAACTTAAACTGGGAATATGGTCCAGAGCACAAGCTGTTTTCATCGGCCTCCAGCACAAAGGAAAAGTAGACAGAAACATGGACCCCCGTCAACTTGGGGTGGGATTGTCTCTACCACCAGTTCCTAAAAAGGCCGAACGACCAACCATGGCCTGATACTAAAGTCCAGATCCTTAATAGTGCATACTCTTGTACCGGGATGATAACTTCTTTCACATGGGTTACGTTGCAGAAAAGGAACTTTAGAAACCAACACCATACACTTTAAAGGAATCATTGGGGCCTAATACTTGTATTTATAATTCCTAGAATTTAATAATGTATTAATATTTTATACCCCATACACATACCAATGCCAAACCAATTGTGAATTGTAAATTTTATTGTCATTTGCCCGCAAAATCACGGCACAGGATTATTCATAGCTTCCCTATAAACATCACTAGATTGTTACGTTATCTTTTTGTTCATTTATGACAAACGGGTTATTCTTTTTCCACCATTCTTTACCTAGCTTTTTTATTTCGTCTGGCACCATTGACAGCCAATATGAGTCACGATCCAAATATAGAGCAAATCCAGAAGCACGAATTCTATCCTGCTGATTTTCGCTATATAGTGCTTCAAATGCATAAGCCCATGAAAATTGAGGTTGTATAACCTGGTAACGTTTTGCCCAGTTAAGAGCCAAGTCAAGAAAACGCTTATCATTGGTATAGTGGTATAACGATTCAGAGATCTCAGTTATTTGATACCAACTAAATAGCGGCCTCCATTTTGTATGTGGCCTTCTACTAAAGGCACTCATCAACAACTCAAGACTTTTATCTATATCTCCTGATTGAGCGAATATAATTGATTGAGTGAGTAAAATATCGAACTTGCTATCATCGCTAATTTCATACTCAGCAATTGTCTTATCTAATTTTTGCAGAAACTTTGCGTAATTATTTTTTAACGCTGACATCGCAATATACGGCAGTGTAGAATTTGCAGATAGTCGTTTCTTTAATGCACCATTACTATCGTAGCTAACCTCATCCTTTAACACTAAGTCTTGTAAATCATTTTCTAAATAGCTAACAAATGCCTCCTTATACAAGCCCGATCTGAATTTAATATATGAATCAAGGTAGTTTTCATATTTATTATATGTGTGTTGCGAAACACTCTTTTTAAATTCAGTATTTTTGTACTCTATGCAATTATTCGTATTATTTTTACAATCACCATAGCTAGCAACACCTGACTCAACAGCTATCTTTTTTAACATATTATCTATATACGCGAGAGGCATATAAGGTATATCTGGTATATTGTCTACTGCGGGAAAATTAGACAGATCTTTTTTTAATGGAACTCGATCAATAGATTTATTTAAAAAAACAAAACGAGCAGCTTGAGTCTTGAGTATATCTGTTGTTGAACTTGTAAAATATTTATTTACAAACTGCTCATTGTTAACTTTCTCTTTTGCCTGTATCCGCTGACCGACAAATAAAGAAGTCCATAATTGAGGGGATTTATATCTTTCAACAAGATTTGAAAAACCTGAGTAAGCTTCAGAGTGAGCGCCTAAGAGATGCATCATCACCAAATAATCACGGTAGCCGTATTTATCGTTATATCTTTTACCTCTTCTTAAGGCATACTCCATTGCACTATCGTAATCCTGATCCATCATCGCAATACGCTGCAGTGATGCATATCCACTTGCAGACCCAGTATTAAGATTCCCAGCCAATTTATAATATTTTTTTGTCTCTTCATGCCTCCCATGCCAATAAAATTCATTACCCGCATGATAAGCCCTATTAGCCAGGTGAACTCTATTAGCATCAATCTTACCGGAAAATCCTTCATAAGTAGAATACATCTCATCCGCTTCGGTATATTTACTTTGACCAATCAAGAGGTCCCCAAGTTGAATGTAAGCTTTCCAATTAGATCGATCGTTTTTAATGGCTTTTTGTAGTATATCTATTGCTTTTTCATCCTGATTATCAGCAATCATTCTGTTTGCAAGATAGACTTCTCTTTCCGGATGCCCTATATATCGACTCTCAAGATACTTGATGAGCTTTTCGTCACTCCATTTTTGACTATTAGCAGTGAATTTAAGTATATTAAAATTTTTATTATCGTAAGGGAGCGCTTCTTGAGAATCTTCAGATAGCACTCTTGATGCAACAACCACATAACTCCTAGGAATATCTCTTTTCCTCATACTATAAAAACGTGGCGGGTTATTTTTAATTAAATCTCTAGAGGATTTCAAAACATTATTTCGGACCAACTCTGAATATAACAGGTCCAAATCATTTGCCCCAGAGTAAGTCAAAACCTTATCACTAAGCTCAAGTGCCTTTTTATAGTAGAAACTTTTTTCATTCTCAGACTTTTTGGATGCCAAACCAGCAGAAGCTTCAGCATAGAGTCTCGTATAAGTTGGATGTCCTTCTAATTTTGATTCAAGATTAAGAGCATAATCATGTGCAGTATCAAAATTACCGTGTACATTTACAGATCTATTCAACCTTCGCAATATATTTGCCAGCAAATGATTTCTGTAAAAATTCCAAAGATCACTATTTTGTAGCTTTTCATTATAGTTCAAACAACATTCATCTTTTACTGTATTCTCAAGTCGTTTATGGAGAATCTTACCAACAACATCGTTACTTATTTGGTCAATATTTAATTCACCACTCATGACCTGAGCGTTCAACTGTCGCTCATAATAGATATCGAATTTCCGATAGAGCCCTTTCAAATCAGAGAGAAACAGGGTGTTATCCGGCGCATACCAAACATCATTGTCTCTCGCCACACCTGAAATTAGACCACTCCAAGGCTTAGGGCTATTTTTGACTACTACATCTTGATCTTCTTCGATTGAATAGGCATATTGAATTTCTTTTAACTCAAAATAACTCATTAACTGAAGCAATGGTGAATCTATATCTTGCGTATACTGCTTCAAGTCCAGATAATTACCATCAAGATAGGCCTTAAGAGCCATTTCTTCAGGTTTAACGGCATCACTAAGACCACCCAACGCTACAGGTTTACGAGTCAAGTGAAATAATGCTCTTGATTTAAGTAGGTTGTATCCCTCTGATGATGGATCTACTTCTGAAAGCGCCATTAGAGATCTTTCAAATAACCGATCTCTCTCGTACCTTAATACTGAGGGTGTCATCAACGCAAACAACTGCATATAAGCAGCATGATCCATTGGCGATATTAATTTCTCTACTAATTCATCTAGGCTTTCAGGGAGTGATTTAGATAATAACTGTTTATTATCTACAAACTGATGATTCGGTTTATTGTTAACAACCTTATTCAAATCTTTTACAAATAGCTCTGATACAATCTTTTGCGATCTATTTTTGACCACATTTTCTAAAGGATTCTCCAGTGATGTCTGTTGCAAATCAAGAATGAACTTATTAGTTATTTTTCCCTGTTTATTCGACTTAACAACGAGTAAGTCAATCTCTTTTTTACCCATACTACTACTTGAATTATCAAGATAGAGATAGATGACACTAGCATCTATTTTTTGTGCCAGACCATTAACTGCATCAATATCAAACCTTCTTCTTCTCTCTCCAAGAGCTCGCAGCGCCAACTCAGGGGACATAACCCTCATCCCCGCCCGCATTTCTATCTCATTTGCAACCCACCGAGCCGACATAACTCGACCCACTCTATCGTAATACGGTAATTTTTGCTGTAACGGCAACACAATAACATCATATTGACTTCCGCCCAGTTGAGAGAGATGATTCTTGCTCTCTTCAACTTCCCACTCAGATAGTTTATCACTTAGACCTTTTCTAGAGGTCAGTAATTCTGATTTAAAAAACTCTTCATCAAGCTTGGCAACATCATCAAATTCTAGAAGCTTTTTGAGAACGGACGATCTATAGTCATACTCTTTCTGAACTACTACATTTTCTGAATTTATCTGTTTTTCTGATATAACCTTATTGTGATCATTAGGTGTTGAGTCAGATTTAATTATCTTTTTTGTAACTTGATTTGTTACTAACGGAGAATATATCTGCTCTCTACTGGAATCAGTAACTATCAATATAACCAGCAAACACAAAAGCAATGATAACAGTATAGCAAGGCGATTTGATCTCTTTACTTTAATCATTTATTTGTTCCTTGGTAACTCTTTCCAAGTCATCCTTATCGGTATAACTAACAGAATTAAATTAATGAATTATTAATTTCCATCCTATATATACCAATGATATACAGAGTAATAGAATAACAGCTGCAAGATACATTTACTTCCTTGGCAGTACTATTTTTTAAAAATGCGTGAGATAGACAATTCTAACTCTAAAATAAATTCCTAATTTTTTGATCCGGATCATTACTGCAATGATACATTCCATATAAATGTGGCATGTAAAACTTGCATTTAGTGTTGATAAATGGACTTCTATCAAACAACAAACGAAATTAACTCACTCTCTTTTATAACAAATACTTATAACATAAATAAAATAATTTTGGCACAGCTAATTATCAGCCATCGCTCTCACTAAATCAGACAATAAAACGCGGAACATCCGTAAATATAGACGAATCAGTAACAATAGTAACTCTAAAACAATTTATTATTGGATATTTTATAAATTTAATATACTCGGAGAAAAAAATAAACCCATCCAGAAAACTGGATGGGTTTTATGATTTAACAAATTCCGCTTCCTTGCTCTATGTACATTCCCTCTTAATCATCAATAAAGTGAGATATATTCGCATTCAAACCACGTTCGGGTCTTGTGAAGTCATGACATGTTGAACAATCCACACCCTTATCCTTGACATGCTTTTCGTGCACTTTGGAGAAACTCATACCACCCTTGTTTTCGTGACACTGAGTGCAGACCTCAGACTCACTCCCTTTCAGGCCATAGCCCAGATCATTCGCCAGATCCATTCGTAACGGACCACCGCTGAGACTTTCATGACATGATCCACACTCAAGCGCTGCAGATGAGTCTTCCACTCCATGGTTAAGGGTTTGAAAAGTGTGAACCTGCTTAACGGTATAGCTATCTCCAACCCTTCCGGTCTGTTCGAGTGCACTCTGTACCGCCGCGTCGAAACTGCCTGTGCGGAAAAATTCAAAGGTCGAATGTGCGATCAAGCTGTTTGTTGCATCATGCACTGCAGATTTGGAAGTATGCTCCTTCATAGGATAGATCTTCGCATTTTGCATATCCACCCAACCATTGGGCAGACCCAGTGTAATCGCCTCACTACCGTCGTCCAGAGTAGTTGATGGGTAATCAGCCAGGTTTTCTCCGAGTACATAGACTTGGCTGGTACCATCAAACCATTGATATGTCGGAGTGAGATCTGACGCCTTGTCCTCTCTTGGCAACCAACCACCTCGACCATTACATGCCGCAGCAGAGAAGTGAGGATCTTCCCAATCACGATTGGTCTCTGTTGGCATACCCTTGGCATAGGTTGGAATGTGGCAGGTTTGGCATGCAACCCGTGTGGCATGTTTATCACGACTGCTTCCGACGCGGTTACTGTAATCACCATGAGGCTGATCGTGGCAGCTCTCACAGGTAAAATGATCCGCTACATCATTAGGCCTGAGATCGAGCCCACGCCCTTGCAACCGATGTCCACCCGCATCATGACAATCAGAGCAGGTAAGATTCTCACCACCAGCACTCATGTGGATGTCGATTTGTGGATCAGGATCAATTAAAGCTGATGACATGTCACCTCGCTTGGTACCATCACCACCACCAGCCTTGGCGTGGCAGTTGAGGCATGCCTTCCTGGTAGTCGCATGTACAGATTGTGCTGCACTTACTCTGTCTTGCATCAAAGGCGTGCCTCCAAGACCAACCAGAGTACTGTTGGCATCTGCCGGCTCAAAAAGGAAATCAAGGCTATTTTGATCTACTACAGGTATACCCTGCGAGCCGGTTCTAACAATTGGATCCAGGCTTGGATCAGGTTTTCCATCCGCGCCAATCGAGACGATTTCAAGTGGCTCGAAGTCACCCGTTGGGAATCTTTTATAGCTATCCTGATGGCACATCAGGCAGTCTATATTACTCAGTTCCGCCGATCTCTCAGCCTCAGCCAGAGGCAGTTCCGAATTGGGGAATCTTCCATTACCCACATGACAACCCGCACAGGTAAAACGTGGGGAGTTTTCATGAGAACCGCAGTAGGTATTGATACCAATGGCACCATCACCACGTTCACCGGCACGGGGCAAGCCATTACTGCTGAACGGTGTGACGTCATTGATAAGATTTATGGCATCTCCCGACTGCTGATAGTGCACTGAACCATGCATTGCAACCGCTTCATCTTCATGACAACTGATGCAGGTTGCAGGGCCTTCATAGGATGTGATGCTGGCATGCGCCTCTTCCGCTGTAGTGAAAGGTCCTGATAGTGTTGAAGCAACAGTAATCAGCACACTATCGGCGATACTTGATTCGCCTTCGGCATCAACCACCACCAGTGAATACTCGTATGTGCCCTCAATAAGGCTCACAGTGGGAGAAACCTCATCAGCAGGATCAGGTGAACCAGACCAAATGTAGTCGAAGACAGAGCCGTCAGCGTCTGTAGAGCCGCTACCATCCAAAATCACCTGCAGGCTTGTTTGCCCAGCTTCCAGGGTATAAACCTGATCTATGCCTGCATCTGCTACAGGTGCCTCATTTACAGCTGGAGGAGGTGGTTCGACTGGCGCCGCTTCGACAGTAATCCTTACACTGTCTGACTGACTCAATTTACCTTGATCATCTACAACAACCAAGCTGTACATGTGAGTACCTTCACCCAGGCTAATGCTTGAGATAGCATTGCCAGCTGGCTTAGGTGTACCTTCCCAAATGTAATTGACAATCGAACCGTCAGGATCGGATGAGCCACTGGCATCCAGAGTCACAGTAAGGCTTGTTTGTCCTACTGCTAACTGATGAAGCTGATCGATACCTGCATCTGCAACAGGCGCTTGATTTTCAGGTATAGGAGGTGGTTCGGATGAGCTTGTTGGTGAACAGCCTTGCGGGATATTTCCAGTCTCACTACTGATTACATTCTGTTCCAGTGTTTGAGCGGTATCTTTATTGACCACCCGAATCCGACAAGGAAGCTGTGCTGGCGACCGTAACCTGGCTTTCAGGGTCTCTTTTCGCAATTTACTGTCTGCAAGCACCTGGGTAGGGTCATAAGCATTATCTATAAGGAGCCTTTGTCCCTTCTCGGCTCTGGCTTCAACGATGAGAACAGATCTTTCCGCCTTCCATAGCGCCCTCTCAATCTTAAAGTCACCACCAACTGCTGACCCATTAAAGAGAAAAAAGAAAATCACAATAGACAAAAACCAGTAAGATAATCTGCTCATATTCCACATCCTATCGTCTTTAGGTATTAAACAAGGCAACAGCTGTTGTCCTGTGGCGCCAAGCACTATATCGCCTTTTTTATGATTGCTTAGCACTCAATTGAAGGGAAAGGTCAACCCCAACAACGTTAAGGAAAATGCTAATTAAAGCCGCAGTAAAAATCTGTGAGCCGGTCACCCCATTAGTGTATTAGTATCTAGTGAATGTTGATTTTGGGAATTTGGTCACAATTTTTTTAGAGCGGGATTCTCACGATTCAGTGACCAGTAAAGCTCTTAGGATTTTAAAGTTATGTAGAAAATATATATATAGAGAGAGATAGTAAAATCGGTGTTACTTACCAGATGAAATCTTCTGCATTTCCTATCTGATAACTTTCGAATAGAGTGTTGATCCTCCCCCTCAATAACAGACAAATCTTTATAAATTAGTTTTATCACAATAGATCTCATAATTGTTTTCCAGGTATACAAGGGGGTACTCAACCTTCAATAATTTATAACTTGAATAGTGTTTTTTATCGGTTCGATAAGTTGTATTTAAAAAACAGCAAAAGTGCATTTTGCTATTGGGCAAAAAGCATTGTTGCAAAGGTAGCAATCAAGACCATACTCTTTAAGAAGTGATTGGAGATTTGCTAATAGATATTCAAGGGATATTTTCAGAGTCTTCCAGTAGGTCAACTCAATAAAAACAAAAGAGACCGGCAATGGCTTTATACAGCAACCTGAAGCTGGTACTTCGCGACCGGTTTCTTCGCCGCATCTTAGTGCTATCTACGATAGTAATCTTAATTCTACCTGCCGCCGGACACTTCTTTGTCTATCCACTGTTCGAACTTGCACTCATAAAAAATACCGAGCGCGAGGCTGTTCGAGCAGGACGTTTCTTGGCAGTCCATATGAATTTAATAGAGACTCGTTTAACTAAGCAGAATCTACCCAAGGATCTAGAGAAACATGGCAAGGACGCAATAACTTACCTGGGACTGGTCAAACTCAAGCTGTTCTCAGCCGATGGTACAACCCTCTTTTCTACTGAGCCTCGCGATATCGGTATACGCAATGAGCACAACTATTTCCATAATCAGGTATCAAGAGGGCAGCCATATACGAAGATGGTAGAGAAAAATCAATTGTCTGCGGAAGGGCAAATCTACCAGGCAGACGTAGTTGAAACCTATGTACCGATAATGTCTCAAAAAGGGGAATTCGATGGTGCCTTCGAGACCTATTACGATGTCACTCCGAGAATCACCTATATCGATAAACTCACCAACTACCTCACACTCTCCAGCATAACAGGTGGCATTATTCTACTGGGGATATTGATAATGTTGCTGTTCCGCGCCAGTAGCGCTTCTCAGCAGCGACGAAGAACAGAGGAGAAACTGCGAGAATTGAATCGCCAGAATGAGATGATATTGACCACGGCAGGTGAAGGAATCTTTGGTGTCGATCTTCATGGCAACATGCTTTTCGCTAACCCAGCTGCAATATCCATGATGGGTTGGCCAAAGGAGACATTGCTAGATAGTAATCACCACGCCCTGGTGCACCACACTAAAGCCAACGGCGAGCCAAATCCACCAGAAGAGTGTCCGGTTCGCAAAGCATTCACTGAGCTGAAGACAATCCACAGCGAAAAAGAGATATTCTGGCGCGAAGACAACTCAAGTTTTCCTGTGGAAATGACCGCCGCACCGCAACTGGATGACGGAGAAGCTTCCGGTGCAGTGGTGATATTTCGGGACATAACCAGTCGCCTGGCATCTGATCGGGCATTGCAGGAGGCCAATAAAAAACTGCAAGAGCTGGCTCGTATAGATGGGTTGACAGGAATCGCCAACCGACGTTCCTTCGACGAGCTGCTGGAAAACAGTTGGTACGATCATACCCGTTCCGGGGAAGAGCTCTCCTTAATGATGGTGGATATCGACCATTTTAAATACTATAACGATTCTTACGGACATCAGGCTGGGGATGAGTGTATCAAGCAAGTAACACGAGCCCTGAGCGAAAGCCTATTTCGTCGAAACGATCGCCTGGCCCGTTACGGCGGCGAGGAATTCGTACTGGTGCTGACCAATACCAACTCTCACGGTGCAATGCTTGTGGCAGAGCGTCTCCGAAAAGCAGTGGAAACTCTTCAAATCAAACACGAACATTCAAACGTTAATGACTGGGTAACAATCAGCATAGGGGTTGCAACCATTATGCCTAGCTATGAAATGAAGTCACAGAGCTTACTGCGCCAGGCGGATGAGGCACTCTACCAAGCCAAGGCAGAAGGAAGAAACCGTTGCATAGCGTCTGAATTTGTTACAGCAGAGTAGCCCTAAATTCTTTTTGTTCAAGGTTCATCGAATGCCTTGGATATCCAATAACCAACTCTTGCTATTCATCGTAAATAATATTGGGGACTGAATACCGATAACCAAATGAGTAAAGAGAACCAAACAGCCTATCCAACATGGCAGATACTACTGCATCGCCTGGTCTCGATTAAGCCTGGAGAGGGCCCCGCTCTGTTCTGGTCCTTTCTGTACTTCTTCTCGCTTCTCAGCAGCTACTATATTCTTCGCCCTATCCGGGATGAGATGGGTATCATTGCTGGAATTGAACAGATGCAGTGGTTATTTACCGGTACCTTTATTGCTATGTTACTGGTTGTACCTCTATTTGGATTGATCACTTCCAAACTACAGCGTAAGCAGTTTCTACCATACGTCTACCTCTTCTTTATCATTAACCTGCTACTGTTCTATCTGATTTTCGAAACCGCCTTCTCATTGACTTACGCTGCCCGTGCCTTCTTTATCTGGCTAAGCGTATTCAATCTGTTCGTTGTTTCAGTTTTCTGGAGCTTCATGACAGATCTATATCGAAACGACCAGGCGAAACGACTATTCAGCTTTATTGCTGCTGGGGGTACTATAGGCGCCCTCACCGGCCCTCTACTGACAGCAACGCTGGTACAGCGGCTTGGAACCAGTCAGATGCTGTTGATCTCTGCTGGATTGCTTGGACTTTCAATCCTTTGTATTCAAAAATTAATAAAATGGCAGAGAGAAGAAGAGAGCGAGGTAGCAGTAACCCAAGAGAGAGAACGTCCCCTTGGTGGCGATATATGGGATGGTGTTTTGCTGGTAATGCGTTCATCCTACTTACTGGGAATCTGCCTGTTAATGCTGCTATTCACCCTCCTCTCCACCTTTCTCTATTTTCAGCAGGCACAGATAGTCAAAGAGGCAGTAGCAGATTCTGAGGCGCGTACAGCACTCTTCGCAACGATTGATTTCGCTGTCAATAGCCTGACTCTGATTATACAAACGCTTATCACAGCCCGCCTGATCAAGGGACTGGGGCTTCGTTGGGTTCTGGCACTGATTCCCCTGCTACTCAGTATTGGGTTTATAGTGCTGGCCCTGTTCCCTACACTACCGGTACTGATAGGTCTACAGGTTATGCGACGTGCTGGTAACTACGCAGTGATGCGCCCTGCGAGGGAGATGCTCTATGTGGTACTCAACCGGGAAGAGAAGTATAAAGCGAAGAATTTTATCGATACAGTTGTCTATAGAGGAGGCGATACAGTCAGCTCGTGGATCTATACCGGTTTCCGAAGTATCGGCATAAGCCTGCCCGCAATCGCCTGGATAGCCGCCCCCATATCCCTCATCTGGGCATGGGTCGCCTTCAGACTGGGTGAGAGACAGGATCGAATCGCAACTCAATTCAACGCGCCAAAAGGAGATGAGTGAGATGAATAAAGATAATTTCCAAACAGCAAGACGGACTCTTCTGAAAACAATTGCTGGTGTTGGTGGCAGTTTACTCCTTACTCCAGGCGTATTGCTTGCTTCTCCACGTCGTCTCATCGAGAAAACCATACCCGTCAGTGGCGAAAAGCTGCCGGTGATCGGCATGGGTACCTCCCGCACATTTGACTCAGGAGGTAACCAGTCACAGTTACAAAACCTGGGCAAAGTGTTGGAGCTATTCTTTGAACAAGGGGGAAAACTGATCGACTCCTCGCCAATGTACGGCAGTTCTGAGCAGGTGCTCGGCAGCTTACTGAAGTCAATATCAAAACGGGAAGCGCTGTTCTCAGCAACCAAGGTCTGGACCGACGGTAAGGCATCAGGCATCCACCAGATGGCTATGTCTAAGAAGCTCTGGGGTATTACGCGCTTTGATTTGATGCAGATTCACAACTTAAGGGACTGGCAGGTTCATTTAGAGACCTTGCAAACAATGAAAGCCGAGGGACAACTTCGTTACATCGGCATCACAACCTCTCATGGTCGGGATCATGATGAGCTATACCAGGCACTTGAGAAACATCCATTCGACTTTGTTCAATTGAGTTATAACATCGCGAACCCGGAAGTGGAACATCGCCTGCTACCATTGGCCCAGGAAAAGGGCATTGCAGTTATTGTCAACCGACCTTTTGCACGGGGTAGTTTATTTAAATTGACAAAGGGCAAATCACTACCGGACTGGACTGAAGCATTCGGTTGCCACAGTTGGGGACAGTTTTTTCTGAAGTATGCTGTATCCCACCCAGCAGTTACTTGTGCCATTCCAGCAACCAGTAAGACGCACCATATGGTTGATAACATGGGAGCTGGGTATGGATCTCTACCCGATGCAAAGACTAGAGAGAGGATGGCACGCCACTTTGCATCACTTTAAGTGCCACTCAGATGGAAATCAATAGCTTGCGATGACCTTGTCTTTTAGGCTGATCATACCGGGTCTGACAACGCTTGCAGTAATCCCCCCATGCCCACGCATTGCATTGTAGCCACCTTCACCTAAAACTAATTCCATTTTACTACAGGGATGACATTGCCCCCTGTATTTCAAAATAGCTTCACCGATTTGAAAGTTCTTATTCTTAAGCGCCAATAGATTGATTCCTGAAACGACTATATTTCTACGTAACTCCTCCGGTAAAACAGAGTCTCTATGAAGATATGCAGCTATTACTTGTAGATGTTCATATTGAATCAAAGTCACCTGCCTGGCACCTCCGGGACGACCACTGAATCGATCACCGAGCAATCCTTTATCAAGATCCACCTGAACTGAATTGAGACTATCCATAGGTTTCCCACGTGCAGGTCTAACACCAATCCATTCGACACAGCCTGTCTGTGGAAGATTGCTCATGAGGTCATGAATAGTTTTAAACTTAGGCAAAGTGTACCCTCTTAAATTAAGGGGTTAGCGGTAATACTCACTCATAACAATTGCTATCCTGATGACAATAGTGCCTTTTTTCACTCCCTCATCCTTTGCCTGACATGCTTATTAAGGCGTAATCCTAAATCGAGATGTGAAAGCATAACGCATTAGGGAGGTAAAGATTATAAATAGCAGCGTGTCTGATATGAGGAAGGGTAGCTCCCCTCTCACCTTGTGGGAGAGGGGCCGGGGGAGATGGGGGGGAGTATTCATCAACTGCATCAAACACTTGATGTCCAACCTCTCCTCAATCCCTTCCCTATCAAGATAGAGTGGTTATATGCTTGTTTCTGGATGATTGAGTGTTAAAGAGATAGCAACAAATTGGTCTAATCTTTCTCAGCCCACTCCCGTATCTTACGCTTAAGCTTCACCTCCACTTTGTCACTAATCCCCCCCCACTCCTCACCTGTTTCAGGCAACTCATCCTCTTCTGCCCACGCTTTCAATTTCCGCATAACTTTCTTTTCTACTTTTTCACCAATTTCATCCCACTCTTTATCACACTGCTTCTCTTTTTTAGTTTTACAGCTTGCATGGCACCCTCCTCCCCAAACCATAATAACACCCAGCAAGAAACCAAAATCGTACCAACCGCCGCTATTATCTACTTCATATACAGCAACAGCGTCATTAAACAGATGTATAATCAGACTGATAACTGAAATCACACCGTGCCAGAGGCCCCAAAAGAACCCAGCGGGGGTCTCATTTGAAAATTGAGCATCACCTGCAGTGCATGAAGTGACCAGAATAATTACAGGAAAGACAAGCAGAAATCTTGTCACATAAGGTTTAAAAACAGGCATCGAAATCACCCCTATTGTTGCTTCTCACTTTCTCCAAATCCACTCTCAGTTGCAGAAAAGCACACAACAAATCTTAGGGCCTGTTAACAGGCCCTAAGATAATAATAGCTCAATCTTATAAAAAACGGGATTTTATGGTAAGGCCTACAGGCGATCAACCATGCATGATCCAACTTGTTTAATCAGAATGCATGCTGCAATAGTTAACGGCTCAGCACTGCTTCATTTACAATAGACGCTGACGCCGGATCATCCGCTTCGCTTCCTTTCATTAACCGGCATATCTGCTCTTAAATTATCAGCACAACCAACTGGATGATCAGCTACATGCTTTAACTGTCTATTATGAATATTAGACAACACTATTATGGAACATATTGATCCTAGTAAAGCCAAGCCCATATCTGATTGTGTATCCCAAACATAGCCCTGGGTTCCAAGAAATGCTTCAGCATTTTCGCCTGTAGCCAGGGCTACCCACCACTCTATTAACTCGTAGAATGCACTAAAGGCTAAGCAGATTGAGATAATTATTACAACCAACCAGACTTTACCATTGACTATGTTTTTTCGTATGAGTATTTCCCTTGCGAGAAGTGCTGGTACAAAACCCTGAAAAAAATGACCCACCTTGTCGTAGTTATTCCTCTCTGCGCCAAAAAGTCCATCAAAAAATGGTACTTCAGCATAAGTGTAATGGCCACCGATCATCAACACGATGCAATGTATTAATATAAAATAATATAGTATCGGAGTTAACCTGAAGGAATTATAGGTTAATGCCAGCAACACCCCACCAACCAGTGCGGGAGCAACCTCAAGAAACCAGGTGAAGTGATCTTTCGGATCCACACCAGACCACACCAGAACGGCTAAATAGATAATTATCCAAAAGTACTTAATCTTAGATACTCCTTTCAGCACTTATTAGCATCATTTGAATTGCTGTTCGACTAAAATCCTCAAGCGTATGAATAGCTGTTGGCTTTCAATTTATTCAGTCAGATTCAACATAAAAACAATTTGTTAAACATAATTATAGATGACTGGTATTTTTCATTTCCACTCATACCGTAACTCGTTGTGAATAGGATGGCTTTTCAGGAATATCACGATTGTTCTTTCCTGGCGCATTCATAAATATGGTCTTATATTTACATTTGGTCTCAATGCACTCTATCGATTTGACTAATTTTACTGATTGCATCTGCTACCAACCGTCTGAAATGACTACAAACTCCCTTAAATGTTAGATTTCGGCCTAAACATGACACTATCACTTCAGACTACCGGTGCAGATTACTGGATTAGTGGTTCGGCATGTGATCCCCATGTGAGGTATCAAGTGGGATAATGTACTCAAATAATTGAGGGCCACCCTATGCCGTTCCTGTCGTTTTTCCCCATCTCACCTAAGTTGTTTCCTAAACTTCTACTACTGACCACCATTCTGCTGCTATTGCCCGCCTGTGGTGGCGGCTCATCAAGTGATGATGACTCACCGAATGACGATGGATCATCGGGGGAAGACTCACCTTCGGAAGATAGCGGACCTCCAGGGGATGATAGCCCCTCTGATGACAGCGACACCTCTAACACCACACCGGGTATTGCAGGTAGAACCTGGATATTCTCAGCACCTTTTCCCGGAACCCTCAGTGCTACCGCGTCATTCAGTTTTGCTGGTCCCACTGGCGCTACTTTTGAGTGCAATCAGGACAACTCTGGGTGGAGCAGCTGTAGCAGCCCACACGCTGTTACTGATATAACGGCCGGAGAGCATCTTTTTCAGGTACGGGCCAATGTCAACGGTTTAGTCGATAGCCGTCCTGCCAGTTGGCGCTGGGAGTATCTCGATGAGATCTCTGCAGTCGCATCCGACACTAGCCCTTTCTACAACATGGGGACCAGCGTCCCAACTATTTCAAGTCTCGGGAGATTAACCACCCAGTGCGAGGCACTTACCACACTTGAGCTGTCCAATGATCAGACTGTGAATCGAACCTCAGAACTGGCTTGGAGCGGAATTGCCATACCTCGCGAAGTCTCACTCACTGACACTGAAAATCTTGTACTGGTAGGCCCAGGTGAGACCCTTGTTGCTGCCCAGTTTCGCCCGCTTGCACGCTGGAATGCAGCACTATCCGACAGCAATGCACCGCTCAAATGGCTGGAGGTGGCAGCGGTAGTAGCCACTGAACCATCCACTTTATCTAACTACTCTCTTCGGTACTGCGCAACACTACCGTCAGTCACCGACACAAATGCTCTACAAGTCACTACCAACCCCGACGGTACATTGATCGTGGACACCGGCATCAGTCAGGTAACCTTCGACCCAACAGCAGCGACAGGCATCAGTAGCGGTCAGGTGGGGACGACTACCTTTAGCAGCAGCTTGCTGATTGACGGTGACACATCTCAATCAGGCTCACCTGCTGCTGACAGCACACAATTTCTGCTGGAGGAGAGCGGCCCTGTTAAGACAGTAATAAGAGCCCGAGGTCATGTTAGCGGTTTGACCGGCCCAGGCTGCACCAATCCTCCCGGCTACACCCTGCGTTGGACGTTGGTGCGTGGAAGCGCAGACCTGGGCGTGGAGAGTGACTTCGTCAACGAGTGCGGTGATGGTATGTTCGCCGCTTCACCGGGCGGTGCGATCAATGGTTCCGACTGGTGGAGTCGCACCCTCAACATCAGCAACCTAACCCTAACATTTGATTTCAGCGGCATTGACGGCGAGACGGTTACTACCCGTTCAAGCAGCGATATCAGTTCTGTCAGCAATCTTAGTGACACAACGATTGTATTGAGACAGAACAAAGGTGCTGTGGGTAACCCTTCAGGTAGCGATTGGCGTTGGGCACGGGAGACCAGAACAGCCTTACAACCTGACTCCTCTGTAATCATCGACGCTGAATTTTTCTCACTGCCAGTTGCAGGAGTGAGTGATAGCAACCTGACATTACTGGTGCAGCAACCCTGGATGCGTTTCCGCGAACCACAAGGGCTTGCAGCACAAAGCAGTTATGGCTCTGACAGCGTATCTGTCAATATCTATCCTGTCATGTCAGATCTATCCGACCCGTTTGTCCTCGGTGAGGCTCAGGGAATCTGGGGACAAGGACGCCTATCCATCGACACGGCCAGGTTGAGTGATGATGAATTCTCTCTCCGTGCTGCTCGCAACAATGCCGCCATGGAACGAGGTCTGTTATGGCGCACACCGCTATGGTATCTGAACCAAGCCAAAGTATTTCCGCAACTGCCGGAGATATCCGCCGCAGAGATGGATATCCTGGTGCCGTTGATTGAGGGTGCTCACGAGAACACTATCATCGATAGTATTCTCGGCGGCGCACAACGTGATCGTATGAAGGGCTACTCTCTGGTCGGCTGGATAGACTCAATGCAGGAGGGGATCAAGGATGTGATCAACACCAGCCTCGATGAATACTCACCCAGCAGCAATATCTGGAGTCCAACAAATAGCGAACTTTTACTGTGGTTTATCACTGGTGATCCGAAGTGGGTATGGGACTATGCTCTACCTGCCGAGTGGAACCTGTGGAAAAGCAATGCCTACAATACAGGCAGTCGCGGTGTAGTCGGAATCCGTAGTGGACTGGTAATTGCGTCAGGGAGTATTGGTGACGGTGCCCGTTATCGGTCAGGTTATGGTTCCGATGACAAGTTTTATAACCAGGGTTCAGGCAAGGCCTATGTGATCCGTCCACATCGCTCACTGGCAGAGCGATTCCAGGCAGCGGGTGAATCAGTGATCAACCGTTATGTTGATGCAACTAACAGCCGCGAGGAGACAGTTTCATCACGAGTGATGACCCGTCAGGTGATACAACATCTCAATGCTCTACGTTTTGCCGCCGAATATTCACCAGTGAATGACACAGCTCTACGTAGCAAGTTCAATGCAATGACAGAAGAGTACACCACAGACAACCTTCCCAATGGTCTCTTTTGTTATAGTGATGATGCCGATACAAACCAGATCGACTGCGCCTTCGCACCAAGCGGCGTATTCCATTACGTTGCTCTATGGCAGGAACTCTTTTACAACCGTGCTCTCGATCTGCCACCGGGGAACAGTGAGCGCGAAGCAATTATCAATGCTCTGGCCAAGACGGCACGTCTGATTGATTCCGGCATCCCACGTGACAGTAGTGATGAGATTACAGATTTCTCACCTACAGCCTGGGGTGACAGCTACGTGTGTGACTTCAGTAGCGGAAGTGACATCGTTGAACAGTGCATCAAATATAACTGTACAGGGATGGTTGACCCAAGCGGAGGTAGTTGCCCCACTGATCCTACCTACGATAACGCTCACCTCAATACACTTGGAACAGTGATGCTTGGCAACACACTAGACCCTGGACTGGTGAGTAACGAGCGCTGCAGTCAGGTAAGACAAGGATTTAACACTAATCTCAACAGCTCAACAGTAGCTAATCATCTTCGTGATAGCGGTTACGGCTGGCACAAGGATGCCTCACAGATGGTACAAACAGTGTTTTATGCTATAGCAGCGGCACAAAATTGCAGCTTGGACTGATCTGAATCTATCACTGCAACTAAAGGGTAAAAGAGCTCGGAAGCGGATTAGGCAAAAGTCACTGCGCTATAGTTAAGGGCACCTCTAATAACTGCTTATGCGCTCTGCGTGACCTGAAGCGTGTGGCTGCAAGGCGTGATCCAAAGCAAAATGGTTGTTCGATTCTCAAGCATCACAACGCAGCAGATGCATGCTTCAGGTCGCGCTCTACGGGGCTTTACGAGCCCTCCAGACTCTGCGTTGCGCTTTTTCGACAGGCAATAAGCATGGCTTCAAAAGCACGCCTTGATTGTGAACGGGTCGTAAAGCCAGAGGGCACAAGCAATTAATAGAGGTGCCCTTAAGATGGCTTTAAAACAAGTAATATCTTGGATGGTTTGGGCCATGCTCCATCCTATTGCACTTTGTATTAAATATAGACCAAGATATCTAGTGGAGTAGTCCACGTTGATGAAAAGATGTCTATATGTTGACTATTCCAAACAGTGTATCAGCATTTAATTCTATAACACCTCTATTTAAGCTCTTTTCAATTTCTTTAAGATGCTCTTGTTTAAACTGGACAAGTTGTTCAGGACTCAATTGATCTATTAAGGATTTGTATCCTGCATTATTCAGTAAAGACCACCACTCATTTATTGTTAAGGAGTAACGAATCGGATAGAGTTCTACAAAGAAGTTTTGATAATTACCAATTGCGATCAACTCATTGATATGCTGCTCTGTCTTAAGTCTCTCTCTAAGTCGTGATGGAGCTACGACTTTGTAATCTATTTCTAACCTCTTCAGAAAACTTTCTGCATATGGATTAAATGCTTCTTCTGTAAACGAGGAAAAGGCAAAGGTTCCGCCAGGTTTTATTGTTTTGCTTATTGATAAATATGAGCCATTCATATCTGGGTAGAAGAACAAGGCGTAACCACAAGTTACTGCATCGAACATCTCTTTATCATAAGTGATGCTCTCCACATCGCACTGTCTAAATGTGATGTTATCAATACCCTCTTTGTGTGCCTTCTTCTCTGCCTGCTTTAGCATGCCTTGAGATAGATCAATAGCCTCTATTCTTGCATGAGGGTGCTTTCTTGCTACCTCAATGGCAACTAAGCCTGTTCCAGTAGAAACATCAAGAATATTCATACTTTCAGAATAGGGCACTAATTCTGCCATTCGATTTGCCGATATAGCGAAGAACTTGTTCTCATCATATCTTGTTGAAACATCATCAAATGTCTTTTCAAGATTTTTCTTTAATTGATCTGTATCTATATCTTTCATATTTCGAGTAATATCAGCCTTTTGTCATCTTATGTGATGGAATTTGCAATAAACCACAAATTATCTGAAGCTATTTTTCAGCAATACAAGCCGCATAACTATTATGCACTTATTTGCAGAATCTACGTAAAGAGATAAATGAATTTTATATATTGACTAATTAATTACTCGTTTTTCTTCACAGTTTAAAGCCCTATATACTTGCGCCAGCATTGTAGTCAGAACGTTAAACGAGATTGGTTTTATTAAAAAATCTGTGAAGCCAGCATCAAGAATAGCTTTTCGTTGCTCAGGAAATGCATGGGCTGTAACAGCTATCAGTATCGGAGGTGATTTAAGCTCCTTTAATGCTTGATCAGCAACTTCTAAACCGCTGAAATCCGGCATTTGAATGTCAAGTAATACAACATCAAAATGGTCGGCTCTCATATACTCCAACGCCTCTTGTCCATTGGCAGCTTCAACAAATTGGATGCCAAGCTTGGCTAGAAATGCACTGAGCAGCATACGGTTAATTCCATTATCATCTACGATTAATGCCTTTAGATTAACCCATTGCTCTGCTGTTAGACCTGGTTTGGCTTGAAGTTCTAATTCTGCTTCTACTACTTTACCAGGCTCAAAAGCCAGTTCGAAACTAAAGCAAGAACCCTGACCAGGTTCACTTTTAACATCTAAACTGCCATCTAACATATGCACAAGGTTTTTTACTATAGCCAGACCTAGCCCTGTTCCTTCTGTTCGTCGTGTTTCAAAACCTTCGACACGGGTGAAATTATTAAATATTGTATCCAATTTATCTACTGAAATACCAATACCGGTATCCTCTATATCAAAACGCAGCTTAATTTTACTCCCCGAATTATCGACACAACTAACATGAAAGACCACACCTCCAACGTTAGTATACTTGAGTGCATTAGAGAGAATATTTGCCACTATCTGACGAAGACGTTTAATATCACCACATAGATCATCCTTTACCTCTTCATCTATCTGTAATTCAAGATATAATCCTTTCTTGCTAACCATAGGTTGAAGCATGATTACCAGGTCATTTAGTTCTGAACGAATAGAAAAGGACTCTTCATAGAGACGAATTTTACCTGCTTCAATGGCGTTGATATCTAAAATGTCATTGATTATGTTTAATAGCGTTTTACCTGCCTTACTGATCTGATCAAGATAATGCTTATGCTTTACTTCTTGCACTTCACTTTGCAGTAACTCAGTAAAGCCGATAATCCCATTCAAAGGGGTGCGCAGTTCATGACTGACCGTTGCCAGAAACTGACTTTTTGCATTATTTGCTTTAAGAAGTTTACTTTCTACCAGTTTTCTATGGTCAATTTCCAGGGTCAAACCCCTGTTCGCCTCATCAACTTCTGCATGGTATTCCCTAAGCTCTTTAATGAGCTTCTCATTATCAAGCCAGAGCTGCGTCTTGCGCTTAATCGTCTGACTGTAACCTTGTGCTGCCCAAAACATAAACAGCATAAAGACCATAAGCATCACCGACATTATATATGTTAGCGCTGTATCCTGGTAAACAAGCAGAATAGTGGTTGGCAACATAACGCAGAGCAGAGAGATAACGTAATTTCTGAATATGGGGGCACGGGCAATGAAGCCTGCAGAGGCCATAAAAACCAAATAAAACATGCTGAGTAGAACGTATTCTATATCGTTTATCAAGTTACTGATTGGACCAAGAAACCCCCATGGGGTGTCATGGATTACGACTAGAATGGTATAGATTCGTAACCATTGAGCTGCATTTTCTTCTGTACCGTGCCGTTTAAACCAACGAGCAGTCAACAGAAAAAGTGTTGCGGTAAAGTAGTTTATACCTACCCAACTAAGTAACACCGTTGTGGATAACTTACCCCAGAACAAATAGGTAATAATAGCGAGTAATAGATAAAACGTGTAAGTGGATTTTATCGCCAGCTCATACGACTCACTTGCCAATTCAAGTTCTAGTTTAGCATCCATTATCTAACGTACACGCTTCTCTAACTGCAGACTGCTCTGTGCATGAGTCTGAATGTCTCGCTCATCAAACCATATTGGACGTAATCGTGGCTGCTCAGAATAAATTTTCGTTTGATCATCATAATAAGGTGATGCTGGATTCGATGCCTGCGAATAGCTCAACAGACCTCTGGCGTTTGGGCCAGTGGGCAGAAATTCGACCACCATCATCCAACTGGAACCATAGGAAATCGGATACCCCGCTGCCTCAGCACTCAACTGAGATTCTGGCAATGAGGCATAGAGATGACGAGGCAAGAGGGTCCCGTCATTATTTAGATTGGAGGAGAATATATTAAACCCTCCCTCAATTTCGTTCGCGCCAGCCCATGAAAGCTTTTCACCGGAGGCAGTTCCATCCAGTAGGCTTCGTTCAACATACTGCACTTCACCCAATGAAGCATCCAGTGATAACCCAGCGGATCGAACGGTTGCTATAGCTGTAGCAAATTGCTCCATCACTGTTTGATTGGTAGCGAGGGTATTCGGGGTGCTCAATGGATCAGCTGGATCGAAACTATTTAGCCACTGTGGATTCGTTGCAAAAACTTGTGCGAACTCTCTGAAAAGATGCGCACCACGACTATCCAGATTCATCAAGCCGTCCCACTGGTAGAGTGCCTGACAACCAGCTGCTACATCTACCGCTTCATCACCAATCGTCACTTGTGTATTCTCTAGAGAGTCACATAGTCCCAGTAAGTCATCCTGCACCTCTTCGCCAAGATAGTTACGATTGTTAATCAAGACTTGTTCTAGTTCGTCCAATGAGAAGAGATTATCCTCACCGGCAGCATCCTGCAACAACCTTTGCCCCATCCGTGAACGTAGTGTCTGCTGGTAATCGACAGGTCCATAGAGTGTGGAATAGCCACTCAATGGTTGATGTGGATTGGTCAGCCAATAGCTGTCATTGGAGTTCTGCACAAAATCACTTCGCGCCAGCTTGGGCGCCTCTTGATAGGGAACCGGACCTTCGAAATCAAACACTGAGCTATCTCCCGGCAGGATAACAAATCCCGCCATCTCACGCATTGCGATAAGTGTTGGATCTGTGGTCAAGGCAGCTTCTGCCACATCGGATAAATTGGGCACGGTGGAATCATCGATATAAAAGGCATTTCCTTTTCGATCAACTGCCATCGTATTATTGAATATGACACCATCATAATCCTGGAACGCCTGTTGGAATTGACTCATATCACCAGCTAGATTGAGCGCCATCCAGAACTCCATCAGGTCGAGATTATCCTCATTGACGTCTTTGATACTGTAAGCAGAGAAAAGACCTGTTGATGCATCTATACCCCACCCAAGTTGATCAGGTACCACTATCATGGGACCAAAATCACTATAATAGACCTCTTTAGTAAGCGGTACATTCATACCATTAACATTGACATCTATAGTCAATAAACGACTCTCTATCTGTTTGCTTTGACCATCGACCAGATAGGTCATGCCAGAGGTATCCGTCTCGTCCAGACTTAAGCGGTAGACGATAAAGTGCTGCGCGGTAGATACTGTGTGAGTCCACGCTACCTCACGATTAAAGCCAATATTTACAATACCTGGCATACCGGCAAGACTAGCCCCCATCGTATCCATAGCTCCGGGAATCGTCCCCTGGAATTGCCAGAACCGTAGATTACCTGTATGGGGAAAATGGGGATTGGCCAACAACATACCTCCCTGATTTTCACTCTTATCCATACCCAGAGCCCAGCCATTCGAACCCAATCCTTTTGGTTTACTCTCCGGTAACTTGACCTGTCGTAGATCCAATCTCTCTGGTTGATAGACCTGCGCGGCCGCACCTTCCACTACAGACTCAGGCAGGTAAGACTCGCCAGGAGGTGCAGCAACGAATAGAGGTGCCAGAAACTGACCGGCACCGGGTAGTAGAGCAATCCCCACTGCAAAGGTCACCATATCAACTTCACTGATAGGTTGGAGCCAGGGTTGACCGGCACAACGTGGATCCTGCTGACTGACAGGAGTGACCTCAAGATAGTGGTTGTATCCTTGCGTATATCCAGACAACATGGCACGCAATCTCTCACTCATTAGAGGAAAGCCAGCCTCAGCCTGTGCACGGATATCCAGCGCCTTGTAAGAGAAATCATTAATAAGGTTGAGTGAATCGCCGCTACCCAATTCCTGATCCGGTCCAAAATATTTCGATCTCTGGCTACTGTACTTAACTACCTGATCGGCCAACAGACAGAGATTATCCTCTGCAAAGGCATACCCTAAACCGAATGCCAGGCTCTCGAGATTATCCGCAGTAACATGGGGAACACCAAATTCTGTGCGAATGATACTGACCTCAAGAAAACCATCTTCATCAAAGGTAGTAGGATCTTCATTGTTAGCACTCTTGTCATCATGACAGCCGGTTAATACCAGTGCGCATACCAAAGCCAAGTTAAAACAGTTTTTCCAAAAACATACCGTTGTTGTTATCATGAAAATCCTTATATTTTTATCCATTTAAAGTGCATTTAAAATTATGTCGTAATCCATATTCTATTCTGGGACACCCAAACTTTGATCCTAAAATTCTACTGAAAAACGATACCATAATTGCACAATACCCTCTCAAACTATACAAAATGATAATTGCTTTTCGCTGCACTTTGGCCCTGAAACCAACATTTCTCCAGGGATTGTGCATAAGCCTTTATCCGATCAATTGCTCCAACTGCTGTAAAATAGTCCCTACTATAGTGCTTTATACTTTTTACCCAGGAATTTGGGTTCAACTCCAATCGTTCAAGAATGGGTACTAATTCCTCTGGTACAGAGCCTTTCTTGTCATCACGTATCGCTCTACCCGTCCAAT
>NZ_JBSYOQ010000033.1:0-28022 GCF_058244645.1 Candidatus Thiodiazotropha sp. AKAK3 | reverse complement strand
CCCAGCTTATATGGTGGGGCATGGCCCCACCCTACGGTTTTTGCGACACGGAGAGTGTTTGTAAGCGTGCTTCAGGGTTAATGGGGCAGGGCGCACCCTAAGCAAATGCGTACGGTAGGGTGGGGCCATGCCCCACCAAGAGGGGTTGGAAGCAGACAAATAGCGGATGATCACTCAAGATTTTGAATGAAAATTTCTGCAACTTATTACTATTTCCCAGCTTATATGGTGGGGCATGGCCCCACCCTACGAATTTTGCGACAGCGTCTGTTAAGGAAGAGTGCTTATGGGCTTATGGGCTTATGGGCTTATGGGCTTATGGGCTTTTGGGCACCATCAGGCTTGCTTGAAAGGTGGTATTTCTAATTTGAATGAACAGCCTCTGCACGTTCAATCCATGACCATATCAAGGTTTAGACACTCTAGCTGAGTATGGAGGGTAGTCGGTGAATTTTTACCTGCCTATGGGGAGAGCTGAAGATTAAAGTTAAGCGTTAACTTCATTTGAACTGATCTGCTGTTTATTTTCATGCTCAGGTACAAGCTGATTGAGCAGATATCGTAGTCGTTCACTATCGATCGAGTCACTCGCTTCGGTCATCTCGTGCATGATCTGTGACAGCCACTCCCAGTCGACCTGACGATGATGTGCCAGCAACACTTTTTTATGACCGGTTTTCTCAAGCTGCTCTTTCTCATGAAACAGCTCTTCATAGAGTTTCTCGCCTGGCCTTAAGCCGATATATTCTATCTCTATATCACTGCCCAGCGTACGTCCGGAGAGATGAATCATCTGTTCGGCCAGATAGCTGATTTTAATCGGCTCACCCATATCGAGTACAAAGATCTCACCCCCTTCTCCCATCACCACCGTCTGCATGATCAACTGGCAGGCCTCGGGTATGGTCATGAAATAGCGTTCCATACGGGGATCGGTAACGGTAACCGGCCCGCCATCCTCGATCTGTTTGCGAAACAGGGGAATGACACTACCCGCCGAGCCAAGTACGTTGCCAAAGCGGACAGTGATAAAACGAGTAGTGGAGTGAGCGTTGAGATTCTGACAAAAGATCTCGGCGGCGCGTTTACTGGCGCCCATCACATTTGCCGGATTGACCGCTTTATCGGTAGAGACAAGGACGAATACACCACAACCGTGGCGGTCTGCCGACTGGGCAACTGTTCTGGTGCCGAGTACATTGTTTCGTACCGCCTGGCGGATACGATTTTCAAGCATTGGAACATGCTTGTAAGCAGCCGCGTGGAAGACAACTTCCGGGCGATGCTGATCGAACAGGCGATCGACATAGGTCTGGTCAGTGACATCTCCCAGATGGCACTCCAGGGTCAGTTGCGGAAACGCCTTCAGCAGCTCCATCTCAATGGAGTAGAGATTGAATTCACTGTTCTCCAGCAATACCAGTTTGGCAGGTTTCAGATTCGCCAGCTGCCTACAGAGTTCCGAACCGATGGATCCGCCTGCACCGGTAACCAGAATGGTCTTGTCGGCAAGAGTGGTACCAATGGCTTGCCAATCGAGAGAGATCGGATTCCGACCTAGAAGATCCTCAATTGAGACGTGCCGCAGGTGGTTGATCTGAACATTGCCCGACATAAGATCATTCAGTTGTGGCACCGAGCGGAAGGGCACGCCTGAGGCTTCACAGTACTCCACTACCCGGCGCATCTGGCTGGAGGATGCAGAGGGAATGGCGAGCATGATGACATCGATGCCGAACTCTTCACAGAGTTCAGGAATGTCCTCACTGGTACCGGCTACGGGTAATCCGTGAATCTCCCGTCCCTGACGCCGCTGTTTGTCATCGATGAAAGCGACTGGGCGAAAATCACCTCTGCGATTGCGTAAAATATCCCTGGCCAGCATCTCACCAGCTTTACCTGATCCGACAATCAGTACCCGCTTTCCTGGTGCGAGATCCAGGTGTCTGTCTTTGAGCAGGCGGTAGATCAGACGGGGACCACTTAAAAACATCACCAGCAGAATCGCGTAAATCACAGGAACAGATCGAGGAACGCCACCAGCGCGGGTGAATACAAACAGTAACGCTACACCGACCACGGTACCGACCAGTACCGCTTTGAGAATGCGCATGATGTCCGGCAGTGAAGCGAAGCGCCAGATCCCACGATAGAGACCAAACAGTAGAAAGGCCGCGAGTTGCACCGGCAGGATAAACAATAAGGCCTGCAACGCGTCTGCATAAAAGGAGACCGGCACCACCTCCAGGTTGTAGCGAAACCAGAACGCCAGGAACCAGGCAAAGGGCACCATCAGCACGTCATGGGCCAGGGCTACCCCCTGGGAACGTAAATGACGCGGTAAGATCTGTTTGCTCATGCAAGCACTCCTGGGCCCCTCATTTGCTGTTGGCTGGATGAATAGCCGGCCATTCTAACCCATTCCACCCCCAGGTAGGATGGGCAAGGGAATAAACTGACGTACCCACCAGGATTTGCTGCGATTGAATCAGCCGTTTTGTCTACTATCGCTCTCAATGGTGGGTGTTATAAAAGCAAGTTGCGTATATTCGAAAATAGATTTTGAGTACAAAAGACCGCATCTCCTCGCACGTTTCTGGCCTTCCGGTCTTTCCGAACATGACAGCGGACTCGAAGTGGAGTGGCAACGCAAAGCTCCGGATTGAATTCGAGCGTAGGGTGCGGCCCTGCCGCACCATGCCCAACTATTAACCCGGCGACTAAGTATGTCGTCTTCAGGGTTTCAAGCCTGCCCTTGATCAAGACGCGGCTCGCGCTCCGCAGGAAGTGACCTTGGGGTGCAGGTCATGGTTGTTCCCTTGTCAAGAGCCACAACACCTAGCAAGGGCAGGCTTGAAACCCCTAACAATATGATTTTTAAAAGAGAGGCCGAAGTGTACCTGCCTGCAGACTGCGTTATCTAAACTTGCTGTAGGCAGGCACACTTCGGCTGAAGACAACATACTTAGTCGCCGGGTTAATAAAACCACCTGATGAGTCGGTTTAGAGAAACTGCTGGGAATGAACAAACTATCTGGGATTTTTGGAGAATTCTCACCCTGATGGTGCGGCAGGGCAGCACCCTACGATTCAACATGGCTTTTTAGTGGGACCATACGACTTTTGCGACACCCACCACAGGGAACGGATAGTGTTATCAGGCCCTGATAGAGCGCTAAACTATATTCTGCTAAAGCAGTCGCTGTAGGTTATCATTAAGCGTTTGCAGAGTGGGTTACCCAAACCCGACCCACGGAACCAACAGACAGAGTAGAAATGCCTCAACCTGGAATCAGTCAGAGTAAAGATTTAGTCCCTGCTGGTGTGTTTGCGCATCTCAAGGAATTTGGCCGTCTGACTGCCCAGGATATCTCCAAAGCCGAGAATTTTGCCAAAGAGACCGGTGAGAGCGAAGCCGAGACCCTGGTGCATCTGGGTTTGATCTCTGAGACAGAACTGGTGCAGACAATGTCAGACCATTATGGCTTGGCTGCGGTGACAGACAGTGCTGAGTATCCAGACGAACCGGTGCACGACCAGCCCATTACCTTTCGGTTTCTGAAAGAGATGAAAGCGATGCCATTGGCGCTGCAGGATGAGAGGCTGGTGGTTGCTGTTGCCGATCCAGGACAGAGCTGCATCGCAAGCGCTCTGGGTTTGGTGATGGGCGGCCCTGTGAGCCTCAAAGTAGGGCGGCTATCTGAGATCGAGTCCGCCCTGGAGCGGGTCTATGGTGCTGGTCGCAGTGCCATGGGGGAGATTGTCGACGATCTGGACGATGAGCAGGAGCTGGAAGAGAGTATCGAGCACTTGAAGGATCTGGCCAGTGAAGCGCCAATCATTCGCCTGGTGAACCACATTCTGCAACGGGCCGTCGAGGCCGATGCTTCAGATATCCATATCGAGCCATTTGAAGATACGCTGATGGTGCGCTATCGCATCGACGGCATTCTGTCTGAGGCAGAGTCCCCTCCTGCACACTCCACAGCGGCGATCATCTCCAGAATCAAGATTATGGCAAAGCTCAATATCGCCGAGCAGCGAGTGCCACAGGATGGTCGGATTTCACTCAAGATCCAGGGCAATGAACTTGAGTTGCGTGTCTCCACCGTACCCACACTCTATGGTGAAAGCCTGGTCATCCGGCTACTCAACAAAAAGAGTATAAGTTTCGAGTTTGACAGCCTGGGATTCGGCGACACTTCCCTGACCCGACTGCAGCAATCTCTGCAACAGCCGAATGGCATCATCCTGGTGACCGGCCCAACCGGTAGCGGCAAGAGCACCACCCTCTACACCGCCCTCAGTCAGCTCAACCGGCCGGGGGTAAAAATTATCACCGTTGAAGATCCGGTGGAGTACAAACTGGAGGGGATCAATCAGATCCAGGTGAAACCCCAGGTGGGTATGGATTTCGCCAATGCTTTGCGTGCCATCGTGCGCCAGGATCCGGATATCATCATGGTGGGTGAGATGCGTGATGCTGAAACGGTGCGAATTGCTGTGCAGGCTGCCCTGACCGGCCATCTGGTGCTGTCCACACTGCATACCAATGATGCAGCAGGTACAGTCAGCCGTCTGTTGGATATGGGGGTCGAACCCTATCTGCTCGCCTCCACAGTGAATGCCATTGTTGCTCAGCGACTGGCGAGGCGACTCTGCCCCTCATGCAAGCAGTCATACACTGCCGATGAGACCCTCAGTCGTCGGTTTATTCAGGCAGGTCTGGTGTCAGAACAGGAGCCAGTCACCCTCTATCGACCCCAGGGCTGTGAAGATTGCGCACACACCGGCTACAGCGGACGAATGAATATCGCCGAAGTACTGCTGATCAGCGAATCGGTTCGTCATCTTGTAACTCAGCGTGCCACCGCTACTACCATTCAACAACAGGGTATGAAAGAGGGCATGGATACCATGTATCGTGATGGACTTGCGAAAGTGTTGCGGGGGTTGACCTCCTATGAAGAGTTGATGCGGGTCAGTGAAGAAGATGCCTAATCCTTGTGTAGTGTCCCATAGCAGACGATTTTCCCAACAGGTTTTGGAAAGGCCCTAGGATATGGCGCTATTCAGCTATCGAGCCAGTAATGCTTCCGGGGAGACTCTGCAAGGTGAAATGGAGGCAGAAGACAGCCGTCAGGTGATCATTGAGCTTCAGCGGGAACAACTGGTCCCACTGCAGGTGAAACGGGTTACGGGCCTTCGTGGACTACTGGGCTACCGAAGTGGTGGTAAGAAAAAAGTCGGCCGCAAACAGATTCTTGCCTTTGCCAAAGAGTTGGCAACCCTGCTCAAAGCGGGTATGCCCCTGGAGGGTGCATTGTCATTGATGGCGAGGTTGAACAGTGATGAGAGCATGAGCGCCTTAATCGATGATCTGAATGATGCGATAAAAGGTGGCGCAACCTTTTCCCGGGCACTGGAAAAGCAGCGGGATATATTTCCAAGACTGTTTGTAAGCATGATCAAAGCGGGAGAGGCTGGCGGCATGTTGAGTGAGGCGCTGGAGCGCATCACAGACTACATGGAGCGATCCCAGGCACTACGCGAGAGTGTGCGTTCGGCACTCATCTATCCCACCATACTACTGGTGGTTGCAACGATCTCTGTGATGGTGCTGCTTGTATTCGTGGTTCCCCAGTTCAGTCAGATGTTTGAGGATATGGGCAGGGAACTCCCTGTGGCCACTCAGATCATACTTTCAGCAGGAGACTTTCTGACCAACTATTGGTGGCTGTTGCTTACAACGATCTTTCTCGGCATTGCCCTGTTTCGCATCTGGATTGAGAAGGGAGATCACCAATACCGCTGGGATCGTTGGTTGCTGAGCCTGCCTCTGTTGGGAGACCTGCTACTGAAAGTTGAAACAGCCCGTCTGTCGAGAACCATGGCCTCTTTGCTACATAATGGCTTGACCCTGCTGAACGCAGTAAAGCTCTCGCAGGAGGTTTTGAACAATAGCTATATTGCTCAGGGTATCGAGCAGGCGGCACAGCAGCTGAAGCAGGGAAGAGGCTTGTCGGCACCATTGATCGAACAGAAGCTGCTGCCTGAGCTGGCAATACGAATGCTGCAGGTTGGCGAGGAGTCCGGCGAAATCGATGCCATGTTGGCTGATGTAGCCGATGTCTATGATCGAGAAGTGCGAGAGTCAGTACAGCGTATGCTTACCCTGGTGGAGCCGATTCTGATTGTTGGATTGGGGTTGGTTGTTGCTGGTATTATCATCTCCATTCTACTGGCCATGCTGAGTGTCAACGATCTGGCTTTCTGAACTATGTAAATGGCTGATGATTTGAATACCCGCTGGTTCAGAGTGTAGGGTGGGGCCTGCCCCACCAATCATGGCGGAAAAACAGGCCATATATTTTAAATCTGACTGGCAACTGCGTGCCATTCAGGTAAACCCGATATCGTCCATAAAACAAAAGAGATGCTGAATGATGAATGTCTATAGCCATCGTGCCTCACAACGAGGTTTTACCCTGATCGAATTGCTGGTTGTTATGGCGATTTTGGCCATGCTGGCAGGTCTGGTGGGGCCCAGGGTGATGAGTGCGCTCGGCGAGTCGAAGAGCAAAACTGCCCGGGTACAGCTTGAAGAACTCTCAGCAGCCCTCGATATCTATCGCCTCGATACAGGTAACTACCCTCGTAGTGAGCAGGGGTTGATCGCATTGGTGCAACGAGTAGATGGCTTGGATAACTGGAACGGCCCCTATTTAAAGAAGCCGAGACTGCCGAAAGATCCTTGGGGTGCTGACTATCTCTATCGCTATCCTGGTGAACATAGCGACTTTGATCTCTACTCCCTGGGTTCAGATGGTGTAGAGGGTGGTGAGGGTGAAGCCCGGGACATCAACAGTTGGGAGTGATGGGTGGCTGTGCCTACCAAATCATCCGGCTTCACGCTACTGGAGCTGATTATTGTTCTGGTTATTGCCGGTGCCCTTGTGGCTCTGGTTCCCCCGGTAATTAGTCGGGTCTTACCAGGGGTAAAGCTCAAAGGGGCGAGTCAGGAGATGGCTTCAGCGATGCGTTTCCTGAGAGGTTGGTCCGTTGCTCAGGGTAAGCAGGGTCTGTTCGTGCTCGATCTGGAGCAAAAGCACTACACCATCTCCCCCCGTGAGAGGATCTACGAACTACCCCAGGGGGCTGACTTAAAGATAGTCGGTGCCAGTGACGAAGGGGAAGGGGATCGGCAGGGCGGCATCCGTTTTTTCCCCGATGGCAGTTCCAGTGGAGGGCGAGTCACGCTTTCAGCTGCAGGAAAAGCCCATCAGATCGATGTGGACTGGCTCACTGGCAGGGTCTCACTTGTTCATTAATAGCAGCCGACAAAAGGGCTTCTCTCTGCTTGAGGTTCTTGTGGCGTTCACACTTTTGGCGCTAACTCTGGGGGTGATGATGAAAACCCTCTCCAGTAACAGTCGGGGTCTGGTTGTCGCTTCACAACACTCCCAAGCTGCCACTCTGGCAGAATCACTTATCTCAGAGGTCGGTGTGACTGAGCCGTTGCAGGTCTCCAGTCTGGAGGGTCAGTCTGAGGATGGCTATCACTGGCACCTCAATGTTGAAGAAAACCCAATGGAAAATGGTTACCTCAAAGGGGCCTCGTTTATTGTTACCGCAGAGATCTCCTGGGGAGAGGTCGGATCTGGCAGGCGCTATGTGTTATCGACCTTGCGTTACTGACAGGCACTACAGGATCAGACGCAGTCACGGTTTCACCCTGGTGGAGCTGATTATTGCCTTGGTGCTGATGAGTCTGATCATGGTGCTGCTATTTTCAGGGCTGGATCTGGGGCGGCGCAGCTGGCAAACCACAGCCGCCACCAGTGAGCGCCAATCGAACCAGAGATTAGCCTTTGACTTTCTGCAGCGCAGCATTAGTGGTATGTACAATGAAACGTTGGCAACAGAAGAGGGGCTTGAACCGCTCTTTTTTGGTTCCGAGGATCTTTTGCGATGGGTAGGGCCCACCGCCGCACAAGCTGGGCCTGGTGGCGCCTCCCTGTTTCGTCTGGAGTTGTTAGGTAAAGAGGAAGAGAAGCTACTACTACTGAAGCGTTGGCTCTATCACCCTGAAGTGCTCGAAGAGGAGCCGGAAGCCGGCAGGGATTGGCGCGCATCACTGGCCAGTGAGTGGACACCTGCTGACCAGGATGTTGCCACAATACGCTATAGCGAGCACCTTCTGCTTCGCGGCCTGACTGAGGTGGAGTTAGCCTACTATGGCTCACTTCAACGCGGAATTCCTGATGAGTGGCATCGTGAATGGCAGGATAGCGAAAAGCTGCCCCGGATGATCCGCATCCGCCTCCATTATAAAAACAGGGTCACACCACCGCTGACCATCACTGTTCGGGCAGCCCAGGGATGAAGGGGGGTCAACAGGGTGTGGTGTTAGTACTGGTGCTTTGGATGCTGGTTCTGCTGCTGGTGATTGTTTCTGCAGTCTCCTCCACCGTACATACAGAGTCGACCCTGGCTCACAATCAACTTGATCAAACCCGTTTCCGGGCAGTGGCAGATGCGGCTTTCTATTATGGGGCTGCTCGCGGTTACGATCGTGATGTTGAGATGGCCTGGAACTCCGATGGGGAGCCTTATGAGTGGCAATTCAATGGTGTCGATATGGAGATCCGACTCCTGAAAGAGAGCGAGCTGATCGATCTGAATCGTGCCACAGCGCAGCAGCTAAGGGCCTTACTCGAAGAGCTGGAGGTCGATCCCGATCTGCATGAGTCATTGATTGATGCGATCCTCGATTGGCGTGATAGAGACTCCCTGCATCGGCTCAATGGCGCTGAAGATGACGATTACCGGGAGGCAGGTAAAGCCTATGGGGCCAAAGATGCACCGTTCACAACGGTTGATGAGCTTGGCTTGGTGTTGGGAATCGATGCTGATCTGAAAACAAGAATGTTGCCTTATCTGACAGTCGGCAGGTCAGGGCCTCGTCAAAAAGCATCACCCTTGTCAGGTGGCTTTGGGACTTCGCTTGGGACTGCTGCCAAAAATGGAATTTGGGTGTTAGTAACAATAGCAACAGACAAGCAGCCCTATTACGCTGAAGCGCTGGTCAGGCAATCTAAGGACAGACTAAGGCTGGTTACGATAGACTATGGGGTTTCGTCGGCCGCTTGGTCGTTAATTGAAGAGTGAGGCAATAGCTTGTTGGAAGTGGCTGGGCAGGAGTTTATCAGGAGCTTACAGGATCAGTTCATCGATCCCGTTAAAGCTTGCCTTGCAGCACGTCTGGGCATGGTGGCGCAAAACAGTGGTCGGCTCATAATAGCTGAAAATTCAGCCAACTTTATCTCCCCCCAGAGTGGCGCTTCGATTGAGCTTGACTCTCCGCAGCAGGATCTCAGTCGTCTGAAAGCATTTGTGCATCGTTACTTTGAAAATAGCGACCCCAGCATAGAGATTGAAATTGATCATCAGTTGCTACTGATTCGTCAGGTTCGTTTGCCACTGGCAGCAAAACGAAATCTAGTGAATGTGGTTGGTTACGAGATGGATCGCCTCTCACCCTTCGAAGCCGACGAGGTCTACTTTCATTTCACGCCAATGGAACAGAACGAAAAAGGGGGCTGGCTGGAGGGATGCCTGATTGTCGCCCAGAAGAGCAGGCTCGATCCCTGGTACCAGCTACTCTCTGAACTCGGCATAGCCGTCGAAAAAGTAACTTTGACCGGGGAGTCTCAACCCCTGACATTGAAGTCTCGAGAAGCAGGCATGACTCAGTCTCGCACTGGGGTTAGCACGTTCTTATGGGCCGCTGTCGCTGCACTTTTCATTGTCGCCATGGGCAGTATGGTTTGGCAACAGCGGCAAATTGCTATCGATCTGCAGCAGAAGATGCAAACCGCTCGTGAGCAAGCAACAGAAAGTATGAAAATTGAAGAGAAGCTTTCGCAGCGAAGACAAGCTGTCGGAATGGTTTCGGCACAAAAGCAGGAGTACCTGGCGATGTCAGATCTGTTGCTGGAGTTGACCCGCCTGATTCCCCCTGGCAGTTGGCTACAGCGTGTCAATGTTGCATCAGAGAATTTAGTGGTCACCGGATTATCAGACCAGGCATCTGAATTGATTGCCTTGCTTGAGGCTTCCCCCTGGTTCGAATCGGTGCGTTTTAAGTCGCCGGTGGTGAGGGATCGAAGATCTGGTAAGGAGAAGTTCGACCTTGCGATGAAACTGAGTCAGGAGCAGCTGAAGTGACCCCTCCCGTATGGTCAAAAAAACAGTGCGATCTGGTATTGCTTGGTACCCTGGTTCTACTGCTGCTTGTGGGCTTTAGCCTGTTTATGATTTGGAGCAACCTGTTGAGTGGCTACCAGGAGGCGGCTGAGGATGCTCGTCATCGGACAGCACACTATCTACGTGTCGCTGAGCGCAAACAGTTGGCACAATCTGAACTCGATTCATCCAAGCTGCAAACCCTGATCCAACAAAACTATCTGACAGGTGATGCACCTGGAGTAGCCTACGCCGAACTGCAGCAGCAGATCAAAGAGCTGATTGCCACAGCTGGAGGTGTGGTGCTAAGTACCCAATTGGTACAAGAGCCACAAGATGAAGATGAAAGTGCCGAAAAAATTATTGTCAGAGTACGCGCGCAAGGAGAGAGTTACGCCTTGCAGAAGATGATACAACTCCTAGAGGCGAGGAAGCCCCTGCTTTTTTTTGAAAAGCTGTCGATTTCAGCTCCAGTGAAAATCAAACCGGATAGTGCCGAGCTGTTGGATATTCGTTTTGATGTCTACGGCTACTTTTGGAAAGAGGCATCATGAAAAAAGCGGCGATTGCCATTTTGTTGCTGTTGATCGGAGTGATCGCATATGAATGGATCACTTGGCCTGAGAGGTATGACCGCGCAGTGGATGTAGTGGCAGCTGAGGGTGAGTCAGGCCAGAAGCCTGTCAACGCGACGGAGCATCAGGTTTTAAGGCAGGAAGCAGAAGCCTATCTGGTGATTGCTGAGCAAACCCTGTTTCGCTCCGATCGAAAAGGGTTTCAACAGCAGGTGAATGAGCAGCCGGATCAGCGTTCGCGGCCACCACTGCCTAAAATTCGATTATTGGGGATCATACTGACCGAAAGTGAACCCCCTTCAGCGATGGTTTTCGTCGAAAAAAGCAAGAAAAGTCGCATTCTGCATGTTGGTGATGAACTTGGTAGCTGGAAAATAGAAGAGATCGATTCCGGGTATGTCATGTTGAGCTGGGAAGAGCAGCTTGAAAAGATTCAACTGCGAAAATTTTGAATCATGCTGCGTTTTAACCAACTCGCATTGAGACGTGGAAACAAGCTGCTCTTTGAAGCTGCTGAGTTCATCCTGCACGCTGGTTGGAAAGTCGGCATCACAGGTGGTAATGGCACCGGAAAATCGAGTCTTTTCAGCCTGATTCTTGGAGAATTACAGGCAGATCACGGAGACTTGAATCAACCACCAGGTCTGGAGATTGCTCATGTTGCCCAAGAGACGCCGGCCCTCTCCCGTAGCGCAATCGATTACGTTATCGATGGAGACGCTGCTCTGCGAGCCATTGAGCATGAGTTAGGGGAGGCTGAGGCAAGGAGTGATGGTGTAGCCGTAGCCCGGCTTCATGATGCATTACATAGTGCAGATGGCTATCGGGTAAAAGCAAGAGCCGGTGAGTTGATGTATGGCTTAGGTTTTTCCAGTGACGACCTGGATCGACCAGTCAGCCACTTTTCAGGTGGTTGGCGGATTCGGCTCAATCTGGCCCAAGCGCTGATGTGCCGTTCAGATCTACTGCTTCTCGATGAACCGACAAACCATTTGGATCTGGATGCGGTTATCTGGCTGGAAACCTGGTTGCGGAGCTATCAGGGTACCTTGCTGATGATTTCCCATGATCGTGATTTTCTCGATCAGGTAACTGACCATATTGTCCATCTGGAACAGCAACAGGCAGAGCTCTATAGCGGTAATTACAGCGGTTTTGAACAGATTCGCGCTGCTCGTCTTGCCAACCAGCAGCAGGCCTATGAGAAGCAGCAGCGGGAAATCGCTCATATCGAGAGTTATGTGAACCGCTTTCGTGCCAAAGCCACTAAGGCAAAGCAGGCCCAGAGCCGACTTAAGGCGCTGCAGCGAATGGTGGTGATCGGTCCGGCACATGTGGACTCGCCATTCCATTTTGACTTTCCAGAACCAGAGAAGAATCCTCACCCGCTACTCAAGCTCAACCAGCTCGATGGTGGTTATAGCGGAGAGAGAATTATAGAAAATGTCTCTCTCAATCTTGAACCGGGAGATCGAATTGGCTTGCTGGGCCCGAATGGTGCCGGCAAATCAACGCTGATCAAAATTATGGCCGGCGAGCTAAGTCCACTTTCCGGAGGCTACGAACCGGCACAGGAGTTACGCATTGGCTACTTCGCACAGCATCAACTGGAACAGCTGGATGCCGAAGCCACGCCACTGTTGCATCTGCAACGCCTGGATCCATTGGCAACAGAGCAGTCACTACGCAATCATCTGGGGGGCTTCGGATTTCATGGGGATCAGGCGCTTGACAAGGTAGCCCCTTTTTCCGGTGGAGAAAAAGCGCGTCTGGTATTGGCGCTGCTTGTCTACCAAAAACCCAATCTGCTGCTGCTGGATGAACCGACTAATCATCTCGATCTGGAGATGCGGCATGCTGTTGGGCAAGCTTTACAGACTTTTCAGGGTGCCATGGTTATTGTTTCACATGATCGTCATCTATTGCGCATCACAACAGATGAATTGTGGTTAGTACACAATAAAAGGGTGGGCCATTTCGAGGGTGATCTGGATGCCTATCCTGCCTGGTTAAGTGCTCAGCGAAAGGAGGTCAGCTGTCGCAGTGAGGAGGTGCCGCCAAGTGAACACTCCTCCGCATCCAGAAAAGAGCGCAAGCGTCTTGAAGCGGAGCAGCGCAAACGCTTACAACCACTCAGGCAGGCCCTTGGGAAACATGAGAAACAGATCGAGGATTTGCAACAGAAGCAAAAGGATATGGAAATATTACTGAGTGATAGTTCGTTGTATGATTCTGGTCGCAAGGAGGAGTTAAAAGACCTGCTTAACAAAAAGAGCCGAGTTGATCGGCAATTGAACGATTGTGAAGAACAGTGGCTGGAAATCAGCGAGCAACTTGAAGCTGTACAAAGTGATAAAAAAGTTTAAAGTATTGATATCACCCAGGCACGAGCATCATCTTTTAAGTGTCAGGTTGGTTTGAAGGGAAAGGTTTTGTTGTCGAATTTTCGATTCTCAACAAGCCAGGTCAGTGACTGACCAAGCGCATCTTTTGTTTTAGTGCATGGGACGAATAGTGTGCGTAGATTTTTTAATACATGCGCTTTATTGAGAGATGACGATGAACATCTATGTAGGAAATCTGCCCTGGAGTGTTAAGGATGACGATCTGAGAAATATGTTCTCAGAGTTTGGCGATGTATCTGCTGCGAATGTAATAATGGATAAGTTTTCCGGTCGGTCCAGAGGCTTTGGTTTTGTAGAGATGCCAAATTCAGATCATGCTGAATCTGCAATTCAATCACTGAATGAAAAAGATGTAGAGGGGCGCAATCTGCGTGTTAATGAGGCAAAGCCTCGTGAAGAGCGTCCACAACGCAGTCATCAAAGACACTGATTGAGTTTCTCGCCTATCTGCTGACCCAGACCGAAACTCTTAATTAAACAAGTGACAGCTATTGATTCTTCAATAGCTGTCACTTGGTCTGGTAACTGGGCAAAGTGCTTTTAGCTTTGCTATAGGGGTGTTTGTACGCCTGTTTTTATTCTCATCTACCCCTGCGTTGGAATGTTGAGTGGAGAAGCTGATTCTCAGATCAGTTTTTTCAGCTCTTATTTATTCACTCAGGGCTACCGGCCATTTTCTCCAAAGTGTCATATTTTCTCTTTCCTAGTGTGATCACTTACCAGAAGGATTTGTCTATGCGGTATACTAAACCTAGATTCCGCAATTGACCGCTGATATCTATCGTAAGGTAATGAAATGCCATATCAATTTATGGTATTTATACACAGCTATTGGGTGAAGCCACGAACGCTAAAAGTATTTGTGAAAAACCTCAGCGCGCCCTGCTGCGTTGTCGTTCTTGTTAAGGGAATAACCATTAACTGCAAACGACGCCTTGCCGGGCACACCGAGATTTCCCACAAATACATGTTCAACTGCGGATTCTAAGTTTAAGTTGATCGAATGGGTTGGTTTGGATTAGTGCAAAGATGAAAACTTTAGTTGTCTCAATTATTTTGATTTTCGCGGCCTTTCTGATATGGCCATATAGTGCAGTTTACCGATTGGAGCAGGCGCTGGTAGAGGATGATCATCAAACACTCAGTGAAATGATTGATGTTGAAGCAGTGAGGGAACAGATCAAGCGAAAACTGAATAAGAATGTTGAAAGCAACATTGGAGATGTATCAAACGGATTTATTGATTGGCTGCAGAGTGGCATTCAACGCTTAGGTGCCAACGCAGTGGAAGAGATGGTGGATCTCAATTGGGTGATCAGGCAATTGCGCTCTCATAACCGTACCACTGACCAGGGTGGTATCTATGATCAGTTAAGCTACGCTTTTTTTGACGGTCCCGACAGATTGCTGCTGCGAATTGGTGAATTGGGTGAAAAACCTGTACATGTTCATTTGAGTCTGCAAGGTAGCAACTGGCGTATCACAGCAGTTTATAATTGAGGCGGCTCTGAATGGTACAGAATCTATGACGAGGTACATAGCGGGTCATAATCGCATAAAGCTCAATTGATCAGGGATGAAATGGGTCTAAGCAGGTCGCTAAAATACCCTACAGAGTTGAACTGTTTGCTGTAACTACAGTGTGACATGTTTACGCCGCACCACTGCTCAGTGATTAGCCTGGATTGACGGTGTAACAGATTGATTATAAAAGGAATTAAGGGATGATTTAAGGATAAGTCTGTTAGCTGGCCAACTATCACAGGCAAGCGTGAGCAGCCACTCGATCCTGGGGCCTGTCAAAATGCTAAAGATAATGTGAAATTGGCCGATCTTAGATGCTGAAGCACGGTTCTACCGCCTTCAAAATCTATAGAGTACGATAATAAAAGTAGATAGCGATCAAGCACATCTACTTAGGAGAATTTAGGGAATCGAAAGATGGCCGAAATCAGTTTCAATCAAGCCCTTTTCGACGTATGTCCAACCGGGATGCTGGCAATTGACGATGAAGTCTGCATACGCTGGATCAATCCTGCATTAGAAGAGATGTTGAGCCTCTCGGTTGATGAGTTGGTGGGCAAGGATAAAAATACCCTTCCCGAAGGGTTGCATGCGCTGTTTGACGAGACAGATATGCTTCACCTGTCGCTCAATGGCGATGGTGAACGTTGGTTGCGCAGGGAGGTGAGGCAGGTAAATGATGGATCACAAGAACCCCTGAGACTCCATTTCTATCAGGATATCAGTCAGCAGGTTTTAGCTCAGCGGGAAAGCGATGAGCTGCGTAAACAAGTTGAGGATCTGACCATCACTGATGAACTCACCAGTATGGCAAACAGGCGGGCTACACTGCAGGCACTGGATACCCAGGTCACACGCAGTCGTCGCTACGGTAACCTGTTGACCCTTTCCGCTGTGCGGTTGACTCACCCCGACGGTGCAGGGTCCAAGCTTACAGATCACTCTATTTTGGTTTTGGCGCAATATCTACGTGAGAGGCTGAGATGGGCTGATGTGATCGGTCGATTTGAAGATCAGCTGTTTCTTTTGCTTATGCCTGAAACCAGTAGAGAGGATGCGGAAAGTTTGCTGCAACAGATCGTCCAGGAGTGCCAGGAAGGCGCTTTGAAGGATCTGGGTGACGATCCACTTCCCATATTGGAGATTGGGGTTGCTGCATGGAGCAAAGGTGATGATCCGCAGCGCTTGATTACCCGCACCATAGAATCGATCTGATATACACCTCGTCATAGATTCTATGCCACTCCTGCACCCCAAGGGTACTTCCTGCGGGGCGTGGGGCAGGCCTTGCGGCTAGCCCTTTCCAGACTCGCTGAAAGGTATAGAATCTATGATGAGGTAGCCTGGCAGGCAGAGTTGAGGATTAAGGACGTACAGCTTGTACTGCAGGCTTAATCCTAGATTCCGCAGTGTACCGCTCCATTACTGATAGTAACGTGCGGATTCAGATGAAAAAGTGTTCACTAGGATAATGCCTGACACTCAACGTATCAGCTTCGATGATGGTATCAGCCGAAAAGAGCTGAATGCTGTTCAGCAGCGTTTTTTACGGCTGCATAAGCAGCGCTTGCGTAGAATATATCAGGAGTTACGCCCCAGCCAGCAGGAGTTTCTAAATCTTCTGCCTCTACTTTTCCACATAAACCACCCGATGCTGCCAGGTTTTGTCAGTAGTGACACGGTTACTGGTATACCTGATTACACACCATCGAAAGTGGCATTGGAAACGGCTGCAAAGCTGAGCCGCAGTTTTAAATACAAGAAGCGCGCTCAGCGTGTCTACCATATTCACGGTCTCTACCTGATGGGTAGTACAGGGACTATTGGGCAATCATTTGGTAGTGATTTTGATGTTTGGCTATGCCATGACCCTGCCCTCGATGCAGTGCAGCGTGATCAGTTGCAACAAAAAGTGGCATTGATTGAAAAGAGTGCCCTGGAATTGGGTTTGGAGCTGCACATTTTTCTCATCGACCCTGAGCGTTTCCGTCGAGGAGAAAAGGCCCACTTGTCACGGGAGAGTAGTGGAACGACGCAGCACCACCTGTTGTTGGAAGAGTTTTACCGAAGCGCTGTACTACTGGCTGGTCGTTATCCTCTTTGGTGGCTTGTTCCTCCTGAGCATGAGCCAGAGTATCAATCCTATGTTGAGTACCTGCTTTCTCATCGCTTTGTTAAATCGAGTGAGGTTTTTGATCTTGGTGGACTTAACCAGGTAGAGGCTGGAGAATTTTTTGGTGCAGCCCTATGGCAGCTCTACAAAGGCATAGAATCCCCCTATAAATCGATACTAAAGATCTTTCTCATGGAGGCTTACAGCCACCACTATCCCCGTCCAAAGTGGTTGGCGCAACAAGCGAAAGAGGCGATCTATTCTGGTGAGACTGATATCGATATGCTCGATGCCTATCTTTTGTTGTACCAGAAAGTCGAGTCATTTTTAAAGCAAAACAAAGACCATGACAGGCTGGAGTTGGCCCGAAGATGTTTCTATTTCAAGGTAGGAGAGCATCTCAGTCAGGTAAAAAAAGGTGATGAAAACTGGCGTAGCCGTCGGATGTTGAAACTGACTCGACAGTGGGGATGGGGACAGACACAACTGCAGATGTTGGATACACGTTCTGAGTGGAAAATAGATCGAGTAATCAAAGAGCGAAATGCACTGGTCGGAGTCTTGACCCGCAGTTATCGATTACTCACAGACTTTGCAAGAAAGTTTGCCAAAGAGAGCCATATCGACCCTCATGAGCTCAATCTGTTGGGGCGAAAACTCTACACTGCTCTGGATCATCGCACGGGTAAAATTGACCATATCAATCCAGGCATCTCAAAAAACCTCTCAGAAGATGATCTCTCCCTCTACCATCGTCCGACCAGAGATGGCAGTGTTGCTTGGATGCTCTATAGAGGTACTATTGACGAAGATATACTGCTCGATCAAAGACCAATAAAAATTTCCAGCAATCTGATGGAAATCCTGATTTGGAGCCATGTAAATCAGGTCTGGTCAAGGCATACACGAATTGTCCTGGTTTCCGGTGATAGTGAGCTTACGAGAAAAGAGCTACTTTCACTTCAGCGTAGTGTAGTTAAACTCTTTCCTGACTACATGCCGCCAACGGCAGGTATGAAAACCTTGGCCAATCCTGCTTATGCCGAAATGGTTGGGTTGTTCCTGAATATAGGAATTGACCCAATGGAACGCCTGACCAAAGAAGGTAAACAACTGACCAGTGAGCGTCATGATCCATTGAGTTTTGCTTCAGCCAGGATCAATCTCGTAATCAATTTGGAAAAGTTGGTTCACACCAGTTGGGGTGAGCTTTTGATAACCGAGCATAGTGGTGCGGACGGTTTAGTGGATGCGTTATGCAGCATCCTCAATATGCCTTCCAGTGAGAGTAGTGGCTTACCAAGTATCAATGCCTATAGCTACTCCTGTGCGCGGGGTAGCCAAATTGCACAAAGGGTAACAGAGCTTTTTAATCACGTTGTTGCACAATTTAAAAGTAAAAAATTAGAAAATGGACGATATCTTTTTCGGTTGGGTACGGATTTCTTCATTGTCCAGCAGCAGGAAAAAGGTTATTCGTGGCGAAGTGTTGAGTCCTTCGACAGTATGTTGGACGAATTGATGCAGCCACAAGAGGTGTATCGTCCCTTGGGATTTGACCCGGAAATTATGGCAGACAGTCCATATCCGGTGCTCTATGCCCACAACAGACAAGATGTAATTCAGCTGTTTTTTGAACTGACACCACAAGGGATAGATATCTATATACTTGATGAGCAGGGTTCGTTGTTTAAGCAAAGATTAAGTGCAGATAGTCCACGCTTCCTGATGTTGCAGCAACGTCGCTTTCTGAACAGTCTGCAACAGCTTAGAAATCTGATTTTAGTCAGTGAAAGTGATCTACTGACTGAACCGGAATTTTTTGAATTGAAAAGAGGAAAAGAGAGTAAATGGCACGTTAACCTGCGTAGTGTTCCACTGAAGAGATCTGATGACTATATGGAAGTGGTGTTGGTTGCTGACAGCGCCGAGTCTGATGCAAAACTTGTCTCCTTGATTTGTGGAGAGAGAGAGTTTACGCAAATGGAGTATGGCCGTGCGCTCTATGCGTCAGTAGCTGAATATATCAACAGTTTCAGAAAGGGCGATGCTAAATATCCCGTCTATCTGACTTCAGTTCGTCTTAGCGGTATTCAGACGCCACAGGCTTTGGAAACAGTCAACCTGTTGAACCTTAAAAAGCGAGTAGAGCTGAGACTGAATCAAGCAGTTTGAGTTTAGTCAGAAAAGTTACATCTGTCGCTTGGAGATAGAGTTGATCCAGGGTTATCAAAAAAATAGTATTGACTCCTCAACTTTCTACATTAATAAGTTAATGAAAAGCAAGGCCACTTTTTAGTGGGGAGATAACATATCTTTCTTACCGTGCAAGTCACTATTCAGCCACATGAGAGAATAACTTTGTTGCTTCTTGAATAGACCTAAGATGCAGGGTGCGGCCCTGCCGCACCCTACACCAGAGGCTCTTTTTATAATTCAGCTGTTATGCCATTCAAGTTCGAGCCCAGCCTCTATTTATTCCAAACAACATGCCACTATTTCGCCCAGACCTGGGCGAGTCACTTCTCTTTATCGATAAAAAAACCCGCAATGTTATTGCGGGTTCTTGATTACAGAGGTCTGTAAAATGATTTAGAGATTATTTCTAAATCAGCTTTTTCTGTATCGTTGAGATAATCTCACACCTAATAGTCCAAGCCCAAGTAGTGACAGTGTTGTAGGTTCAGGTACTGAGTTGAAACTAACATTAGCTCGAGAATTTATGCTGACACTGTAATCGCCATAGCGGTTGTTGTAGTTGAAACCCGAGAGAGCCTCACTAAAGCTGAAATGAAAGTCTGACACAGCCAGAATATAGCTGCCTGCATTCAAGACTCTGCTAATAAGTGAGTTTAAACCAGGGCCACCATCATCATTGCTGGCAACATAGTCAGATGCACCCAATGAGCCGTCGTTTTCAAACAGATAGATCTGGGTGTCAAAGTAACCAGAGTTAACTGCAATATTTGTTCTGGCTCTGGCATCCTGATCAAAAATCATATATGACACCGAACCAGTTCCACGTTGAGTAATGTCACCAGTACTCGAAATGAAATTAGCTGAGCTGGCTAGTGGAAGCAGCATTAACAACCCAAAAAGTAATTTAGGTACGATTTTCATCAAAGTATCCTTGAATAAAGCTTACAAATTATCAGCTAGCAGATGTTAGCTAACTTGCTGGTTAATAGCATGAAATGTGCCAGGAACATTAAAATTACACTGTTTCAATAGCTTAGCGCCGATCTAAACCTGCTGTTCAGGGCGGCTGGATAGATAAATGTAAAATATTTCGACATCCACTTGAAGCAGGATAGTCTGGAACGGTAACGGCTTATGTAAGACTTGTTAGTCTGCCGACTCTGTCAGCGTTTGATTTTGCGCAGTGTTCTTTCAGTCCAGAATTTATTTTTCAGATTACTGTTAAAGGTTACGACCTTGCGTGGAATTACAGCAAGACTCTCTTTTCCAGTCTTTAAGTCAAGGCCATACCAGTATTTCCAGAATAGTGCTCTTGGATCACCCTCTTTATCGGTATTTACCAGTCCCCAGTCTCGGTCGATGATCTTGATAAGCTCACCATTTTTATAATAGAGCGTTCGGTAGTCAGCAAAGCTTTTTGTGTCGACATAGCTGATTCTGTAGTCATACCACCAATCATTGAAATTTGTTGTACTTTTCAGGCCATAAACTTCTTTGTTCATGTGCCTGCAACTGCGTTCTGGAATGTGCCCGGCGTTGCGTGAAATCTCACCCTCAAGGCTATCTATGGTGCCCAGGCAGGTACGCATTTTCTTTTTTCCCAGTAACTCATGAGTCTCATCACCAGGTTTACGCAACATAACATCACCAAAGGTAAAGACGCTTCCTCCCCAGGCATCTTCATAACGTGGCTGCGCAAAGCGTCTTATTTTCCTCAGTTTAGGAAGCCATGCCATGTAATCCTTGTTTTTATCTTCATCTCTATATTCAGTAATCAGCATCCCGGTGCCACGAAGATTTCCCGAGTGAAAAATCGCCAGGTCACGGGATTGGATAGCATCACTCTCCTTATACCTGTTGTTGAGATGACGTTCCACGGAAGTGAATTTTGGGCTACCGTATTCCGATTTGTTGACAAGCACGCTAAGTGTTCTGCCTCGCCTTTTGATAGAGAAATTATCGAAGCTGTAGAAGTGGTTGGCATAGTAAACCTGATCAGCCAGCTCCTCTGCAGTTATATCTGAGTCAGTTAGTGGATACTCCAGGCTACGGTCTACTCCGGCAAAACTCTGTAAAGAGATAAGAGTGAGAGGTATTGCCAAAAAGATGATATGAAAAAGAGAGTGCTTACGGCTGTACATTATACTTCTTCCCTACAATAGCTAACGGGTATATCGGCTGGTACGTGACTGTTGTTTCATCTCTTTGGTGTATTTAAAGATGTCCTGTTTCACGCGATCTAAATCGCCTGTTGCCAGGTAGTCCTGATGTAGCTTGTTTTGATATTCAGCAGTTAATTTTTTATAGAAGATATAGCTGCCAGGTGATTTTGTCCTTATATGTTCAGAGAATCCTTGAAGGTCTACAACTTGAGAGGACTCATTCTCGTCATCTCCAAGCCACATTGAGTTGGCTGGGGGGTGGAACTCATTGGTGCTGAATTCTGCTGCATCTGCTTTGACAGCATCGATATACCCGGTATCCATGGCATAGGCGCGATTTAGAAATAAGAAAACAGCTAACAGGCCAAAAAGTAGGGTGGCTGCCAAGCGCATTGGCTGAAATATCATTAGAGAACTCCTTCTATGATCCACTGTTCCAAGAGTTTTAATTGGTTCCTGACCGGATTATCCGGTGCATGGTCCGTGTTAATTATTTTGAGCTTTTCAGCTCTCTTGTATTTATCTTATCAGCATTGATCGGCAAGCAGTTCAGTTTCTTAACACTTTTTATTTTAATATGCACCCTTGGTCAGGGTAGTTACGAAACAAAGAGGAGATGGTATTGATGGCGTCAGTGCTATGCGACTGGGTGGTGCTAATAAGATAAGATTTATATGTCGTAGCCGAACAGGCGCAAGTTATCTCTAAATACGTTGGTATACTCGCTCTGTAGTTGTGGAGGTAGTTCATATTTCCAGCGCGCTACTGACTTTTGAACGGATTTGCTGGTGATATGCTGACGCTGAGACTCAGATAGCTTATGCGTCTCCTCTGTAACAACTTCCAGAATCTCTTCACTGCAGGGTATTGAGAGAGCAGTGAATAGAGACCTAAGGGTCGATCTGGTGTTGAGTAGCAGATCTTCGTAGTGGAGCAAATAGGTGTTGTTGTGATTCTGTTTGTAGTAGGCGCTGAATTCGGCAACTTCTTTGGTCACATTTTGATATGCTGTTGTTTTCTCCTTTTCAATATCGCCACTACTTTTACCCTTAGCACCGAAATGTAGTGCTGATAAAACCATGTCCCTAAAATCACGGACGAGCACTATCTCTCTTGCCTCTGGGTAGAGCTCTCTGACCGCTGAACTGAGTTGTCGACAGGTTGTGCTCCCGTCACCGGAAAAATAGGGTATTTTTTCCGCAAAGAGTTGAGGTGAAGGCAGCTCTTGCTCTTCAGCAATAGAGAGGTAGTAGTTCTCAACCGCCTCCTGGCAGAAGCTCATAACCTGACTGTAGTAGACCTCATTGAACCAGGATTGACGATGTTCGTTAGAGAGAAAGTCCCGATTGAATCGCTGTTGGTCAATCTGGGTTAAGTTATTGTTTGTTGTTAGCAGCTGTTGTGACACCAGGTGTAACCAATACTCCAGTGCAAAAGTCTCATAGGGGTGTTGATCTGCAACAACAATAGCCGGATGCTTTGCCAGCAACTGCATCAACCAGGTCGACCCGGTTCTTCCCAGGGTGGTTATGATGATCGGCTGCAGTGCAGGTTTAAATGAGGTTTTGGTATTGGAGCGCTCTAATTTTATTTCAGCAACCGGAATGGTCTGGCCACTATCAGTGATGGCGGTGATCGATAGGTCTGTGTTTTCAGGTAGACCCAGTGTCATCAAGCTGGTTGAGAAGCCACAAAGGGGATTAATCGAACTGTCATGAAAGTGCTCTGCCACATCAGGACGCTCTACCGAAAGTTCGATTCTATGAATGCTATACGAGGCTTCATCCCTGTTTATCGTGATTTCAAGCTGTTTGATATCGACTCTATTGCCAAGGATCCAACCAGAGATTTGAATCTTATAACTAGAACCGGAGTCACCCAAGGTGGGCGTATCAAGATGAAAACCCCTTATATGGATATCATCGGTAGTCGCTATCTTTAGGATTTTATAAGACAAAACTATGATATCCCTGTAGTGCGGCATCACTTTTGCAGGCCACTTTTTGAGTGTATCTTATCGCTGTTTATTTTGTGACGTAGATCACAGTATACCTTTGGTCATTTGCCTTTTCCATGTTTCAGGTCACGCAGAGGGTGTAAGCAAATAAGAGTGCTGCCCTTAATTCCGGATTTCGCTGCGGATGACAGATCAATCCTTGCAGGGAGTGGTGGGGTAGGTAGGAGAGGCGAGTAGCGCCAATCACTCACCCAGCTGAGTCAGTGATTGGCGGTCTAAAGTGATTACAAGACTCTCAGGAGTCGGTAGCGTCCTGATAAGATTGGTTGAGTCTCAGTCTCATTATTTCTGGGGAGGCGTTGCAAGACCCAGGTACTCGATTTCAAATACCAATGTCTCATTGGGCCCGATCTTTTTGCCCGCTCCTTTTACACCGTAAGCCAGTTCGGGTGGCATGACAACACGCCATTTAGCACCTGGTTGCATTCTGCTGATCGCTTCCCTGAAACCGGGTACAACACCGTTCAAACTGAACTGGGTAGGTTTACCGCGAGAGTAGGAACTATCGAACATCGTGCCGTCGATCAGGGTGCCTTTATAGTGAACCTCTACCTTGTCTTCAGCCTTGGGAGATGGGCCATCTCCTGGGGTAAGTACCTCAAACTGTAAACCGTTTTCAAGCACAGTCACGCCTTCACGTTTGGCATCCTCTTCCCGATATTTTTTTCCTTTTTCAAGATTTTCCTTGGCCAGTGCATTTTTAACTTCTTTGAGCTTATCGAAGTGTGCTTTCAGTGCTGCTTGCATCTCTTCTTGTTTGAGCTGAGGTTGCTTCTTTTGCAGAAAGTCGGAGACAGCTGCAGAAAAAGCATCAATGTCTAAGTTGGTGGCGTCCTGTGCCACAAGCATCTGCCCAATTTGTAAACCAACCGCATAGCTATACTTCTGTTGTTGGGTTTCCAGTTCAGCTGCATAGCTGCTCTGCGCTAGAGATAAAGCCAGGACTGCCAGGATCAAGAGTTTTAATTTCATAGTGTTATTTTACCTGTTTAGTGGATTTACAAAGCTTTCTATGACCCCTGGATGATAACAATAGTTCGACCGAATGTGTCACTCTGAGGGGCAGGCCGCTCTATTCTGAGGACCTCTGTTTCTGGCTGTCCTCTGGAGAGAGGGATTGGGCAATGACATAGGCAGGTCTTCGTTTGACCTCCCGGTAGATCTCCCCAATATATTCGCCGATGAGGCCAAGTCCCAGTAGGATCATGCTGCCCATGGCGAGGATAAGCAGAATGACAGTTGGAAACCCTGCTTCAGCATAGCCTTGCCACTGATACCAGAGTGTTTGCAGTGTCAGACCGATGCTGAAAAGAACCCCAATGGCACCCAGCCAGGTGACAATCCTCAGTGGTACCGAAGAGAAGCTGATGATGGTTGAGCGTGCCAGGCCCATTAAGCGACCCAGGCCCCAATGGCTCTCACCAGCATTTCTTGCCGGTGGATCGAATTCGATGGCTACAGCATCAAAACCAAGCCAGGTTGTGAGACCACGGAAAAATCGGCCCACTTCCGGCAGGGAGATATATTGATCGATGACAGATCGGTCGAGTAACTTGAAGTCGCTGGCGCCATCCATGTTCATACCACTGGAAAGGTTGAATGTCTGATAGTAGAGTCTGGCGCCAAAACGTCGCAGATATGATTCATCCTGGCGTTTGCGTTTGACTGCCTCAACCAGCTTCACCTTGCCGTTATCCCAGAGATCAATCATTTGTGGAATCAGTGGTGGTGGATGTTGTAAGTCCGCATCCATTACTATGGCAGCCTGGCCTGCGGCACCGCGAAGTCCGGCCAGAATGGCAGCCTCTTTGCCAAAATTTCGACTGAGGCGTATCGCTTTAATGGGGATCTGACTGCTGGATGAAAGAGTCTCGATGGCCTCCCAGGTGCTATCAGTGGAGCCATCATCGATGAGTACCGCTTCGAACTCTGTATCACAGGGTGCAACACTCTTTTCCAGACTCTGCCAGAACTGTACGAGGCCGGAATGCTCGTTATAGATTGGAACAATCAATGAGATCAACATGTCTGGCTCCGGCTCAAGAGTTGAAAATATAGCGCCTCATCGTAACAAAGTTAATGGCGATGATAATAGCTTCAGTGATTATCTTTGAAGCAACAGGGTGTAGTTGCAGCAGGTCAACGAAAAGCAATAGTAAGATAATGCTTAGACTATAGGAGACAATCCACAGCAAAAGGTATTGAAAAAGCTGTTGCCGAAGCGTTCCCATGCCAAAAGCGTGATCATCAAAAACAATGGTTTTGTGACCGATGAATGCGATCAGCGCGCCAACCACTCTGGCTGCAGTCTGCGCGGCAATGATGCCGATAATGGGGTAGAGGAAATAGAATACCAGGAAATCCACAACCCAGGATGAGCCGCCAACGACCAGATATTTTAGAAACTGATGATCCAGCAGTTTTTGGCTTAATGCTTTTAGTGAATCAAGATTCATGGTTGGGTTGAGAGCAAGTCTTGGCAATTGGTGTTGTTGTCACTAACGAGCAGGCGCAATGGGGTGTGGGCGGAGCGTATCAATAGACAGCTTTTTTCAGCAGCACTATCTGCAGATTCACTTGATCTGTAGTCGAGGGTCACATGAAACTTAAATCTCTTTGAGTTTTTTTTGTGGGCGCCATCAAGAGTGACTTTAAAGGCTTTCGGGTGTTGAGGCGTAATCAGAATCAATTGATGCTCCTGATCCCCTGGTGGGTGCCTTGAAATACCGCTTAGTCGGACTCTCATGTCACTGGTTTTGTCTACCCTGAGTGACCCCTCTCCAGCCTCGAAGAGAGGTGGATAGGGAGGAGAGATAGGTAGGATAATCAGCTTTGGTGGTTTGAGCTTGGAAGCCTTTTTAGGCGTAACCTCATGGGAAATATTTCGCATGCATTGGCAGGCTTGGTCATAAGACCAAAGGTTTTTCTCTGTGGTGTCCACAGTGGCCAGGCTTCGGGCACTGACCAGTATGCCAAGTTTTTTCGCTTCATCCCCTCTAATCCGGGCCTGGGCATATCTGGCGCCATTCAGTACCGTATCGAGATAGTAGGCATCCTTGATCTCAGCTGAATAGAAGGTCTGGCTGGAAGGGGATTCCAAAAAAAACTCATAAACTGCATCAAATTGAGCCAGTTTAGGGGTTAGTTGCTTCTGCACCTGCAGTGCCTGTGTGCTCGCCAAAAGAATAAAAATGGTCGCGATCAGGGTTTTTAAACCGATATTCAATCTGGGTAGACGCGCCAAAGTGGCAGCCAGAGTCATAGCAAATAGCCACCATGGCAGCAGCAGGTAACGGTTCGCCTGAGTGATGCCCGGAACTTGCGTCAAAGGGAGAAGAGGCAGCAGTACCGCCAGAAGTGCGACAACGAGCAGGGTAACGTTCAATTGTTTAGATTTGGCCAGAGAAGCAAGTAGAACCACGAATATAAAGATTGCTGCCCAGGGAAGGTAGGGGCCGGCAAAGAGTAAGTCAGGTATTGCTGAATAGTCGAGCAGGGCATCAGAGAGTGAAAATGAGCGGCCACCCGCGTCATAGCCCCCTACGAAAGAGCCGAGTACAGCCAAGCGCCAGAACATATAACCGATAGACCAGGCGAACATCGGCAGCGCCTGATAAATACGGGTAGTGAGTCTCTCATGTTGAAAAAAGATCAATACGAAAGGCAGGGGGAAATAGACCTCTTTGCAGGTGGTAGCGAGGATGTAAAACAGTGTGGAAAGGGCGGTGAGTAGCCACTGCTTTCTATCCAGATTGAGCCGATAGGCAGCTACTGCGAGGATGGTAAAAAAGAGTCCGGCAACATAGTGGCCAACCATCAGTTGTTGTGCAACAAACAGGCTGGGAACCCCGGCAAGGAATAGAGCAGATCCGAGAAAAGCAATTAGTGGAGTGGCCCAAATGCGCAGCAGGAAATAACTCCCCAGGGCGCAGCCGGCAAGAGTCGCAAGATGCTGAAAATAGAAACCCTTTGGACTCAGTCCAAATAGCCATAGATTGATATCGAAAATCAGTGGGTTCGAGGGCGTCAGATTGTTTAAAGAGTAGCCCCGGGTAATTGCGGGATTAAAAAAATAGTCGAGCGGTGAGAAGCGGCTGGCATAGTCGAGCAGCCAGCCATCATCAAAGCGCCAGTTGCCTGAAAGGGCGTTCAGGTTAAGCAGGAAAGTTAGTGCCACCAGGCCGAAAATAGCGGCGGCGGTGATCAGGTTGTGGCGAAGTGACACAAAATCGACCTTAGATACTCTTTTTTAGCGGCATTGAAGCATTATCGTATTGGAAAGAAACCGTAACATGAACAGAATGGCAAAAGCGACTCTCCTGCATTATCGCCACGCTCAAGACAGTCATGCCAGTTGATCGATTTTCCTGCTCTTCTCGCACCTATTAAAACGGAATATCAAGAGGCGTACTGATCGAGTTTGCGTAGGGTGGGGCCATGCCCTACCAAGTAGTCAGCTAGTGAGGGAGGTGGCAAGTTTCGACGTGCCTGCAGGGGTTGTAAATGTTTCTCCTCAGGATGCACTTCAGCCTCTATTTGCTGAGAGCTGGCAGGCCACTGCCTAGTCCGTAGCCTGGATGAAGTGTAACGGAATCCGGGGGGAACAGCGCACCAACCATCCCGGATTCCGCTTCGCTCCATCCAGGCTACCTTGCTGAGATATTCATGAAGCTGTGAAGGTTGCATGTGGTTATGGCGTTTTCGGCAAGCTTTTGGTGGGGCATGGCCCCACCCTACGCCAATACGGGTAGGGTGGGGCCATGCCCCACCAAGTAGTCA